>NZ_JBHUQX010000213.1:0-15767 GCF_042674225.1 Streptomyces sp. NPDC056948 | reverse complement strand
GGGCCACGGAGCCTGTGTGCAGGTTCAGGCTCGAGCTCTTGCGCAGGCGGGGCGACCGTCTCCAGCTCCCGCAGCAGGGCGTGCGAGGAGCCCAGCGGGCCGCCGCCCGCGAGGAGATCGTCGTCGGCGAGCGGGCTGGGGAAGTCGACGGGGACGTACGCGCCCGCGTGGTCGTAGTGCCAGACGAGATGCGACTGCTGGGCCGTCGACTCGAACATCTCCAGCAACTGCTCGTAGTCGCCGCCGAGTTCGTCCACGGGCGTCACCGGCAGGCCGCACACCTGGAGCAGATAGGCGCGGCGCAGGAAGTGCAGCGCGTCGTAGTCGAAGCCCGCGACCGGGGCGACCTCGCCGGACAGGCCCGGCATGTACTGGTACACCGGCACCGGCGGCAACCCGGCCTCGGCGAGCACCTTGTTGTATTGCGCGAGTTCCTCGGCGAACGGGTTGTCCGGCGTGTGGCACAAGACGTCGACGAGCGGTACCAGCCACAGGTCACAGGCCAAAGAAGGCTCCTCGCTCAGCTCAGCGGTCGGGTGGCGTCGGGTAGCACGGTGGTCAGCGAAGAATATCGGTGCGGCACGGCAGAGGCTCCTGTCGTGCATGTCCCATACCCATACGAACAGCCGCGACGCAGGGCATCAGGAGGAGAGGCGCTCGATCAGGGCGAGTGAGTGCGAGTTGTAGCCGGCGATGATCGCCCGGGCGGTGCCGGTGTCCTGGGCGGCCAGGGCGTCGACCAGCGCGGTGTGGCCGGCCCACAGCTCGCCGCGCAGGTCGGGGAGCCGGCGCAGATGCTGCACCGCGCCCACCCAGGTCTGGACGCGCAGCCGGTGCAGGAAGTCGCCCAGGTACGGGTTGCCGAAGAGGGCGGCGAGCTCGCGCCAGTAGCGCAGGTCGTAGCCGATGAGGACGGTGAGGTCACCGGCCGCGGCGGCCCGCTGGGCCTCCTCGCCGCGCCGCCGGACCCCGGCGAGCACGGCGGCGACCCGGGGATCGTCGGGCTGGAGGGAGGCCCGCTGCCCGGAGGTCAGGGCGTGGAACATCCCCTCGATGACCAGGTCGCGGGCCTCGATCATGCCGCGGAAGTCCTCGGCCGAGTACTCGTGGACCCGGAAGCCGCGGTGCTGGTCGGCATCCAGGAGCCCCTGGGCGGAGAGGTCGACCAGGGCCTCGCGCACCGGCGTCGCGGACACCCCGTACTGCTCGGCGATCTCCTTGACCGTGAACTCCTGCCCCGGCTGGAGCCGTCCGGCCAGCACCTCGTCACGAAGCGCGTCCGCGATCTGCTGGCGCAGGGTGCTGCGCGTCACGGCGCCGTTGCCGGTCCTGCCGGGCATGGTCAGGGCGTCTCCCTCGTCGCGTTCGGGTGGCGTGCACGTATATGTCTACGAGCACGCCACCTTACGCGTTCGAATGAGGCGTGAGGTTGTCGGCTACTGACGGGTTTACAGCTGTTTACCCCGCTGTCTGCTCCGTGTACTCGTCCGCGACCGACAGCGCCGTGTCCAGTACCGCGAGGCCTTCCTTCAGCTCCGCCTCGCTGATGTTGCAGGGCGGCACCACATGCGTCCGGTTCATGTTCACGAACGGCCACAGCCCGCCACCCTTCGCGGCGGCGGCGAAGGCGGCCATCGGCGCGTTCGCCTCCCCGGCCGCGTTGTACGGCACCAGCGGCTCGCGCGTCTCCCGGTTCCGCACCAGCTCCAGCGCCCAGAACATGCCGGCCCCGCGCACCTCGCCGACGCTCGGGTGCCGCTCGGCGAGCGCGTGCAGCTCCGGCCCGACGACGGACGCGCCCAGCCGGGCCGCGTTCTCGACGACGCCCTCCTCCGCCATGACATTGATCGTCGCGACGGCGGCGGCACACGCCAGCGGGTGCCCGGAGTAGGTCAGACCGCCGGGGTACGGCCGCTTCCCGAACGTCTCCGCGATGGCACCGGAGATCGCGACGCCGCCCAGCGGCACATAGCCGCTGTTCACGCCCTTCGCGAAGGTCAGCAGGTCGGGCGTGACGTCGAACAGGTCCGCCGCGAACCACTCACCGGTCCGTCCGAACCCGGCCATGACCTCGTCCAGGACGAAGACGATCCCGTACTTGTCGCAGATCTCGCGCACGCCGGCGAGGTAGCCGGGCGGCGGGAGCATGATCCCGGCCGTCCCCGGGATCGTCTCCAGGATGATCGCCGCGACGGTCGCGGGCCCCTCGAAGGCGATCGTCGTCTCCAGGTGCTCCAGCGCCCGCGCGCACTCCTGCTCCTCGGTCTCGGCGTAGAAGCGGGAGCGGTAGAGGTAGGGCGCCCAGAAGCGCACGACCCCGGCCGTGCCACTGTCGGAGGCCCAGCGGCGCGGGTCGCCGGTGAGGTTCACGGCCTGCTGCGTGCCGCCGTGGTACGAGCGGTACGCCGAGAGCACCTTCGGGCGGCCCGTGTGCAGAC
This sequence comes from Streptomyces sp. NPDC056948, assembly GCF_042674225.1. NCBI lineage: Bacteria > Bacillati > Actinomycetota > Actinomycetes > Kitasatosporales > Streptomycetaceae > Streptomyces > Streptomyces sp. NPDC056948. The sequence continues at coordinate 13,329 of NZ_JBHUQX010000213.1, read as the reverse complement.
GGGCCATGCGGATGGCGTGCTCGACGGCGTCGGCGCCGCCGTTGGTGAAGAAGATCTTGTCCAGGTCGCCCGGGGTCCGCTCGGCGATCAGCCGTGCCGCCTCCGACCGCGCCTCGATCGCGAACGCGGGCGCGAACGTCGTCATCCGCGCCGCCTGCTCCTGGATCGCGGCGACGACCTTGGGGTGCTGGTAGCCGATGTTCGTGTAGACGAGCCCACTGGAGAAGTCGAGGTAGCGGCGGCCGTCGTAGTCCCAGAAGTGCGACCCCTCCGCGCCGGCGACGGCGAGCGGGTCGATGAGCTCCTGGGCGGACCAGGAGTGGAACACATGGTCACGGTCGGCGGCCTTGACGGCGGCACCGGCTTCGGGGTTCGGCTGAGGGGTCATGCGGGCGAGCGTAGGCATGCGGGACGCGGGCGGGAAATCGGCGTCGTGTGTGAGGTCTGGGGGTTTCCGCGACAGGTTGTCGACGGGGAGGTGTCACACGGAGGGCCACGGAGGACCTTCTCGGCGGGTATTGACAACATGCTGTCGATTGGACAGTATGTTGTCATACTCGGACCTCCAGGAGGAGCCATGAGCCGCAAGCCCGTCCATCTCGCCGTCTACGACACCCTCGCCGACTGGGAGACCGGCCACGCCACGGCCCAGCTCGCCCGTGCCGGCCACACGATCCGGACGGTCGGCCCGTCCACGGCCCAGGTCACCAGCACCGGCGGACTGCGCATCCAGCCCGACGCGGCCCTGGACGACGTACGGCCCGAGGACAGCGCGCTGCTGATCCTCCCCGGCGCCGACCTCTGGGACACGTCGGACGACCTCGCGCCCTTCGCCCGCAAGGCCCGGGCCTTCCTGGCGGCGGGCGTGCCGGTCGCCGCGATCTGCGGAGCCACCGCCGGACTGGCCCGGGAGGGCCTGCTCGACGACCGTGACCACACCAGCGCGGTCTCCTTCTACCTGGCCGCGACCGGCTACGCGGGCGGCGAGCGCTACGTCGAGACCGACGCCGTCACCGATGGCCCCCTGGTCACCGCGGGCCCGACCGAGCCCGTCGCCTTCGCCCGGGAGATCCTCCGGCTGCTCGGGGTCTACGAGGGGGAGGTGCTCGACGCCTGGTACCGGCTGTTCCACGACTCCGACGCGGAGGCGTACGCGGTACTGGAGAAGGCCGGCGCCCTGTGAGCCGGGAGCGTCAGGACCTGCTCAGCCGCAGCGCCCTCGGGGTGTTCAGGCTCAACGGCCAGTTCCTCGCCGTCGCGGAGGAACTGGCCCGGCCCGCCGGGCTCACCGCCGCCTGGTGGCAGGTGCTCGGCGCGGTCCTCGGCGAGCCGCTGCCCGTCTCCGGCATCGCCCGCGCCATGGGCATCACCCGCCAGAGCGTGCAGCGCATCGCCGACCTGCTGGTGGAACGCGGCCTCGCCGAGTACCGGCCCAACCCCGCACACCGCCGCGCCAAGCTCCTCGCGCCGACCGACGAGGGCCGTGCGGCGATCGCCCGGATCGACCCCGGACACGCCACCTTCGCCGACCGGCTGGCGGAGGCGTTCGGGGAGACGGAACTGGCGGAGGCGGTGCGGGCACTGGAACGCCTGTCCAAGGTGCTCGACCAGGTGGGTCCGCCTGTTACGGAACCGTAGACATCGCCCAGGTCACCCCGCCCCGGCCCCGCACTATTCTCGATCTGTTGCTCACGTGTGGGGGGAAGGCGGCTGAGCGATGGAAAAGCTGGGGCTCGGGGATCCCGTACGCATCGGTGCCTATCGGCTGCTGGCGCGGCTCGGTGCCGGTGGGATGGGGCAGGTGTATCTGGCCCGTTCCGAGCGGGGCCGTACGGTCGCCGTGAAACTCGTGCGCGAGGAGCTGGCCGCGCAGGAGGAGTTCCGGGAGCGGTTCCGGCAGGAGGTGCGGGCCGCGCGGCGGGTCGGCGGGTACTGGACGGCGCCGGTGCTGGACGCGGACACCGAGGCGGCCGTGCCGTGGGTCGCCACCGGGTACGTCGCCGGGCCGAGTCTCCAGCAGGTCGTCGGGCACGACCACGGTGCCCTGCCCGAGCGGACGGTCCGCATCCTCGCGGCCGGGCTCGCGCACGCGCTCCAGGACATCCACGCCGCCGGCATCGTCCACCGCGACCTCAAGCCGTCCAATGTGCTGGTCACCATCGACGGCCCGCGCGTCATCGACTTCGGTATCGCACGGGCCCTGGAGACCGTGACGGACGGCGGGCTCACGCGCACCGGCGCGCTCGTCGGATCGCCCGGTTTCATGGCGCCCGAGCAGGTGCGGGGCGACCGCATCACCCCGGCCTGCGACGTCTTCTGCCTCGGCTCCGTCCTCGCCTACGCCGCGACCGGCGCGCTGCCCTTCGGCACCGCCAACAGCGGTGTGCACGCGCTGATGTTCCGCATCGCCCAGGAGGAACCGGACCTGACGGGCGTCCCCGAGGGCATCGCCGACCTGGTACGCGACTGCCTGCGCAAGGACCCCGCCGCCCGCCCGAGTCTCGACCGCGTCCTGGAACGCACGGGCGCGGACGACACCGTCTCCGACGGCCGAGCCATCGACCCGTGGCTGCCGAGCGCGCTGGTGGCCCAACTGGGGCGGCATGCGGTGCGATTGCTGGAGACGGAGGATCCGGAGGCCGAAGGGGCGCGGGGAACTGCGCAACGTGCCCCCACCGGCCCGCAGCCGGAAATCGGAGCCGACGCCACCCCCGAACACGCCCCGGCCGCCGACGAATCGTCACCAAACCCCGTACCGCAGGCACCCCCCGCCCCTACCGCCCCACCCCCGCCGGGCCAACCGGGCGAGGGCCCACCGCTGAACCACCTGCCCACCATGGTCGCGAGCCAGGGCGTACCGCCCGGCCCGCAGGCACCCCCGCCCCCGTACCCGGCACCGGCATATGGCTACCCCCAGCAACACCCCCAGCCCGGCTCCACCCCGCCCTACGGCCCACCGCCCTACGGCCCCCAGCCGTACGGCACACCCCCGCCCTACGGCCCAACGCCGTACGGCACACCGCAAGACCCGCCCCGAAACGGCCGTTCCACCGCGCTGCTCGTCGTGATCGCCCTGGTCGTCGCGCTGGCCGCGGGCGGCTCGGTGTACGCGCTGATGCAGGGCGGTGAGGGCGACGGTGACCGGGCGACCGGCGGTCCCTCCACGCCCGGTCAGGACACCCCTTCGGACTCCGGCCCCTCCCCGGAGACCTCGCGGCCGGACACCACGGCCTCCCCGGCGGACGGCGCGATCCCCACGGCGTACCTCGGCACCTGGACCACCACCATCGACAACGCCGACGGGCAGCACTCCCGCTCCCTGACCATCCAGCAGGGCGGGCCGGGCGACACGGTCCTGTCCCTCGTGGCGGACGGTCCCACCGACGGAGGCGGCACCTACCACTGCGTGTTCGAGGGCGAGCTGACCGCCGCCCCGGGCACCGACGGCCCGTTGAAGATCGGCCCGTCCGCCGTGACCGTCGGGCAGCCGCGCAGCGCCTGCACACCGGGCGGGGCCACCGAGGTCACCCTCCTGACGGACTTCACGCTCGAGCGCGTGAACACGAGCAGCGGGGAGCGGCTGACGTACTCGAAGCAGTGACCAACTCCCGTTTCCAGTGAGGTCGTTGAACGTCCGGCGAATTCAAGCCGACGAAATCCGGATACCCGCTCGTACAGTCGTACGGTGACCGGACGATCGATTTCGTCCGGGCGGCGGCGGGGGCACGCACGATGGAGTGGCTGAGCGCGGAGAACCTCGTGGCCGTGGCGACGGCCCTCCTCGGCATCATCGCCTCGGGTGTCATGGTCTGGTACGAGCGCCGGGTGCCGCGCCGCAAACGGGTGGGTTACCGGGTGCAGATGGACAATGCCATCGGCGACGACGTGCGCTCGGGCCGCGCCAACCGCCGTCTCGGCCTGTTCGACGAGGCGCCCGGCATGGCCGACGCGACCCTGGTCCTGCTGCGCATCGAGAACGACGGCTCGCAGGGCATCGACCGCGACGACTACACCGGCCCCGAACTGCACGGCCTGACCGCGGTGTTCGCCGGCCGTACCGTCCGGGGCGTCTCGGTGACCCAGCCGTCGGACACCGACCACCTCATGGACCACTTCACCGCGGCACGCGGCTTCGCCTACGACGGCAACACCCTGCGCATCCCCCGTGTCCCGCTCAACCGGGGCGAGAACTTCAAGCTGCTCGTGCTGCTCGCCGGCGGCGATGTCGGCGACGAGATCCGGCTGGTCGGCGGCCTGCGCGACGGCGAGGTGCACCCCAACCGCAGTGCCACGCCGGACGACAAGCCGCCGCTGTTCAGCCGGGCGGCGCGGCTGATCACCATCGCGCTCACGGTGAGCGTGGTCACCCTGGCGGCGATCGTCGTCGTCCAGGACGACACCCCGCCCCCGATCGGCTGCGCGAGCGGCACCCTCACGCTCACCGGCTCGACCGCCTTCGCGCCCGTCCTGCGCGAGGTGGCCCGCAAGTACGAGCGGGACTGCGGAGGCGACCCGGCCATCGAGGTGGACACCCACGGCTCGACGGCCGGGATCCGGGAGCTCGCGGCGGCCGGCGCCGAGGCGGCACGGGACGGGCGGGGCTCCCCGCCGGTGGTGGCCCTGTCGGACGGCCCCAAGCCGGCCGGCCTGCCCGAACTGCGTGAGAATCGGGTGGCGGTGTCCGTCTTCGCGCTGGTCGTCAACGACGACGTGGGCCTGAAGGACCTGTCCACGGCGGACGTACGGCGCCTCTACCGGGGCGAGATCCGCAACTGGAAGCAGCTCGGCGGCCCGGACCTGCCCGTGCACCTGGTCAGCCGGGACGCGGGCTCCGGGACGAGACAGGTCTTCCAGCGCCGGGTGCTGGGACGGGGCGAGATCGCCAACTCCTCCGTCGACTGCGTGCACAAGGACGACCCGACGGCGGCCGTCATCCGCTGCGAACTCGACTCCACGGAACAGGTGCTGACCACGGTCGCCGGCCTTCCGGGCGCCGTCGGCTACAGCGAACTCAACCTGGCCGCCCGCGCGAAGGGCCTGCACTCACTGCGCCTGGACGGCGACCCCGCCTCCGTCGACGCCATCGAACATGGCCGGAGCGCCTACCCGTACCGCGAGATCGAGTACGCCTACACCTACGGCCGGCCCCCGGCCGACTCCCTGGCGTCGAGCTTCCTGACGTACCTCTCCCGCGGCAACGGCCAGGACGTCACCCGCACGCACGGACACGTGCCGTGCTGGACGCCGGAGGGCCTGACGCTGTGCGCGCAGGACGACTAGCTGCGGACTGCCTGGCCGCCCTAGCTGCGGGCATGCGTGCCTCCCCCAGTGCCTTAAGGGCCTGGGCGGTGCCCCCAGGGCGGCACGGGTGGGCGGTGGGGGTCCCCCCGCTCGAGCGAAGCCGAGAGTGGGGGAGGCACCCCGCTACGCCGGGTTGCGCACCCGCCCGCCCCCCGCGGCAACGCCGAGTGCCAGTGAACCCAGACCGGCTCACCTCGGCTCCGGCGGCCGCTGCCGAGGCATGTTCGGCCTCGCACCCCCCACCGGCGGCACGGAGAACCGTCCGTTCACACCCCCCACCTCAGCCCCCCGTCCCCCACCGGACAACACCACCGCCTGCATCCCCAGCGGCGCGCCCCCGGCCCGGAACTCGCCCATCCAGTCCCCGGTCTCCACCCGGACCAGCTCACTCACGTCCTCGGTGAACCTCCGCAGCACCCCGAGGCACCGCTCGGCGGCCTCAGCGGCCGTCCCCTCGGCCGGCCCGAGCACCTCCCGCACGCTCTCCGCCGCCCAGTCGAACTGCAGCGCCTGCAACCGTCGCTGCACGGCCTGTGCGGTGGCCACATCCCGCATCCAGCCCGACGTCACCCCGAAGTACCGGTCGGCGGCCACACACGCCACCCCCAGCAGCAGCGCCAGACACCCCCAGGGCGCGACCCCGCCCGCGACCCCGGTCAGATCCAGCAGGGGCAGCGCGACCCCGGTGACCGCCCCCGCCGCGGTCCCGCAGCGCAGCACCCGCGCGCACCGCCGCTTCCACACCCGGTCCTCGAGATACCAGGCCGCCGTCCGCAGCGCCCCGCGCTCCACCCACCGGTACAGCTCGTCCAGCCGGACCGCCGGCTCGCCCCAGTCCCCGAGCGGAAAGGCCCGCCCGGTCAGATCGCCCGGCCGCGGCCGGGACGCCCCCTCGCCCCGTCCGTCCTGAGGCGGCACCTCGGGCTGCATCTCCGGCTGACCCACCCGGCACTCCCTACTGACCACGAGCGACCACGCGCGGTCCACGCCGACTCACCCTGCGCGACGAACGACCCACCTGACGCGCCGGACCCTTCCTACCTCCCAATGGGTGGCGAAGGCGTAGCTTTCGCCTCTTTTCCGCCCGGAAGTATTCCTTGATCCGGTATAGGGCGCGAGGGGGACTCACTCGAAAGAGTGCTGGGGCGACGGCAGGCCTGACCACGTAGGCTCGTGCCGAACGGGAAAACCCGTACCGAGCAAGGAGCTGATCGTGATCCCCGGTGGTGGCCAGCCCAATATGCAGCAGTTGCTCCAGCAGGCCCAGAAGATGCAACAGGACCTGGCGCAGGCGCAGGAGGAGCTGGCGCAGACGGAGGTCGACGGGCAGGCGGGCGGCGGTCTGGTGACCGCGACCGTCACCGGCGCCGGCGAACTGCGCGCCCTGAAGATCGACCCGAAGGCGGTCGACCCCGACGACACCGAGACGCTGGCCGATCTGGTCGTGGCGGCGGTCCAGGCGGCCAACGAGAACGCGCAGGCGCTCCAGCAGCAGAAGCTGGGCCCGCTCGCGCAGGGTCTGGGCGGCGGCGGCATCCCGGGTCTGCCGTTCTGAGACGCCCGCCGCCTTCCTCGGACGGGCGGCGGACAACTACCGTACGTACGGGAAGGCCGTACGCGGTGAACGACCTCGAAGACCCAGGAAGGGCAGTCCGTTGTACGAAGGCGTGGTCCAGGATCTGATCGACGAACTGGGGCGGTTGCCCGGCGTCGGTCCCAAGAGCGCCCAGCGGATCGCCTTCCACATCCTGCAGGCCGAACCGACGGACGTACGGCGTCTCGCCCAGGCCCTCATGGAGGTCAAGGCGAAGGTCCGCTTCTGTGCGACCTGCGGCAACGTCGCGCAGGAGGAGCTGTGCAACATCTGCCGCGACACCCGGCGCGACCCCGCCGTCATCTGTGTGGTCGAGGAGCCGAAGGACGTCGTGGCGATCGAGCGGACGCGTGAGTTCCGGGGCCGGTACCACGTCCTGGGCGGCGCGATCAGCCCGATCGACGGGGTGGGGCCGGACGACCTGCGGATCCGGGAACTGCTCGCGAGGCTGGCCGACGGGGCGGTCACGGAGCTCATCCTGGCCACGGACCCCAATCTCGAGGGCGAGGCGACAGCGACGTACCTCGCCCGCATGATCAAGCCCATGGGCCTGAAGGTCACCCGCCTGGCCAGCGGCCTCCCGGTGGGTGGCGACCTGGAATACGCGGACGAGGTCACCCTCGGCCGCGCCTTCGAGGGGAGACGACTCCTAGATGTCTGACGCCACGCTGCACGCGACCGACCAGAACCCGGACGACTTCGCGGTCCAGATCGCGGACCAGGTCGAGAGCTTCCTGGTCGCCGTCACGGAGGTCGCGAAGGGCGACGAGCCGGAATCGGCCGTGCCCTTCCTCCTCCTGGAGGTCTCCCAACTCCTCCTGGCAGGCGGCCGGCTCGGCGCGCACGAGGACATCGTGCCGGACGAGCGCTACGAGCCCGACTCGGGCCCCGAGCCGGACGTGGACGACCTCCGCGAGAACCTGGCCCGCCTCCTCGACCCGATCGACATCTACTCCGAGGTCTTCGACCCCTACGAGCCCCGCAAGGCCCCGGTCCCGGCCCGGATCTCCGACGACCTCACGGACGTCATCACGGACCTGCGCCACGGCATGGCCCACTACCGGTCGGGTCGCACCACGGAGGCCCTGTGGTGGTGGCAGTTCTCCTACTTCTCCAACTGGGGCTCCACCGCCTCCGCGACCCTCCGGGCCCTCCAGTCGGTCCTCGCCCACGTCCGCCTCAACCAGCCCCTCGCCGAACTCGACGGCCTGGACACGGACCAGAGCGTGGGCGACGACACCCTGGAATTCGAAGCGGGCCGGGTCATGGCGGAGGAAATCGGGGGACCCCTGGGCATGCGCCCGGCCACGTAGCGGGGCCGCTCAGATCCGTACGGCCGGGCCGGTCACGGCGATCCCGGTGCCGGCCTCCGCCGGTACCGTCACCGTGATCGTGCTCGGCCGCCCCATGTCCACGCCCTGGTGGATCGTCAGGGTGGCCGGGGTCTGTACGAGACCGAGTTCCCGCAGGTAGCCGCCGAACGCGGCCGCCGCCGCTCCCGTGGCCGGGTCCTCCACCACACCGCCCGGCGGGAACGGGTTGCGGGCGTGGAAGAGGGTGGGTGACTCCCGCCGGACCAGGTCGATCGTGGTCCAGCCCATGCGGGCCATGAGCGTACCGAGTGCCGCCATGTCGTACTCCAGGCCGGCCAGCCGCTCCCGGCTCGCGGCGGCGAGGACCGGGTGCCAGGCTCCGGCGAAGGCCGCCCGGGGAGGCAGGGCCGGGTCCAGGTCCGCCTCGGACCAGCCCAGGATCGCCAGCAGCTCGTCCAGGTCGCCGTCCTCGATCGGTGCCGTACGAGGGGCGACGCTGACCAGGGTCGCCACCAGGGTGCCGTCCGCCGACCGGTCGGTGGTGACGGTGACCGGGCCCGCAGCGGTGCGCAGCAGCAGGCGCCCGGTGCCGTGCCGCTCCGCGTGGGCCACGGCCGTGGCGATCGTCGCGTGGCCGCAGAACGGCACCTCGGCGAGCGGGCTGAAGTACCGCACCTCCAGGGTTCCGTCGCCGGACGGCACCACGAACGCCGTCTCGGAGTAACCGACTTCGGCCGCCGCCGCCAGCATCGCCGCGTCGTCGGCCCCGGTGGCGTCCAGCACCACCCCTGCCGGGTTGCCGCCCTTGGGATCCGTGCTGAATGCCACGTAGCGCAATATCTCCATGCGCAGACGGTAGCTCCCGGCCCCACGTCACACTGCGTGATTTGGGAGCTCCTTGTACGACGCCTGTACGCGGGCTGCACGGGCCCTAACCCGTGAAACGCGAGTCTGGAGTCACTTCACCAACTCCACTCGATCTCACCGGAGACGCAGATGACCCGCCGCCCCGCAGCCACCTCCATACGCAAGCGCGTCGCCGTCGCCACCGGCGTGGCCGTTCTCGCCGCCGGTACCTTCGCCGCCGGTGCCGGGGTCGCCGGAGCCGACTCCGGGAGCAAGGGCAAGAAGTCCGCCAAGACGGTCACCAAGGCGCAGGTGCTCGGGCTGTTCGACAACTGGAACGCCGCGCTGCGGACCGGCGACCCGGAGAAGGTCGCCGACCTGTACGCGAAGGACGCGGTCCTGCTGCCGACCGTCTCCGACAACGTGCGTACCGACAGAGCCGAGATAGTCGACTACTTCGAGCACTTCCTGCGGAACAAGCCGCACGGGAAGAAGATCGAGTCGGTCGTCAACGTCCTCGACCGGGACACCGTGATCGACACGGGCGTGTACGAGTTCGCTCTCACCGATCCGAAGTCGGGCGAGAAGAGCGACGTCAAGGCCCGCTACACCTATGCCTACGAGAAGCAGCCGAACGGCACGTGGCTGATCGTGAACCACCACTCCTCGAAGATGCCCGAGGGGTGAGCCGCCTCAGCCGGCGCGTCAGCCGCCGCCCCGGTGGGGCGCCGCCCGCAGGGTGATCGTCACGCACAGGCCGCTGTCCGGCGCGTCCGTCAGCGCCACCGTCCCGCCGTCGTCCGTCGCCAGTTGCCGGACCACGGCGAGACCCAGGCCGGAGCCGGACTTCCCGGTCAGGCCCTGGCCCCGCCAGAAACGGTCGAAGGCGCGGGACTTCTCGGTGTCCGACATCCCGGGCCCCTCGTCCAGGACCGACACCCCCACCACATCGCCCCGGGGGTCCACCCGCACGGTGATCGTCCCGCCGTCCGGTGACACCTCCAGGGCGTTGGAGAGCACGTTGTCCAGCATCTGGTCCAGATGACCGGGGCTGGCCAGCACAGACGGCCGGCCGTCGATACTCCCCCTGAGCGCGATGGTGACTCCGCGCTCGTCGGCGGCCGGCCTCCACACGGCGAGCCGTTCCCGCACGAGGTCCATCAGCGGGAGCGGCTCGGCCGCCGTCACCTTGGCCTCGGCCCGGGCCAGCACCAGCAGGCCGTTGACCAGGCGGCTCATGCGGACGACCTCCGCCGTCGCCTGCTCCACGTCCTCGCGTACGAACTCGTCGTCCACGCCGTCCGCGATGTTGTCCAGGGACAGCCGCAACGCGGTGAGCGGGGTGCGCAGTTGGTGGGACGCGTCCGCGACGAAGATGCGCTGGGCCGCGATCAGCGTGTCCAGGCGTTCCGCGCCCTGGTTGAGGGTGCGCGCCAGGGTCTGGGTCTCCGGCGGGCCCGTCACGGGGGAGCGGGCGGTCAGATCGCCGTCGCTGAACTTGCTGGCCATGTCGTTGAGCTGGCGCAGCGGCCGGGTGATACGGCGGGCGGCGAAGGCGCCGATGGCGGCGGCCGCCGCGAGCACGACCACCGCGAGCCCGGCCCGGAACCCCCAGATCTGCCAGAGCCGCTTGGTCATGTCCGAGGTCGAGTAGACGATCCTCACGGCCGCGTCCCCCCGCGCGGGGACGGTGACGTTCAGGTGCTTGCCCCAGACGAAGTCGGAACCCCAGTCCGTGGTCACCTCGTTCTTCTCCGTGGCCCGGGTCAGCGCCTCGTCCGCGGTGGGCTCCGGCAGCTGCGGGTCACAGGAGGCGGTGGGGGTCGCCTGCACGTCGCCGTACGCCCTGGCCACCTCGGTCAAGGCCTCGCACGAGGCGCCGGTGCCGTTGCTCAGCAGCAGCGCCATCGTGTTCGCCTCGCGCAGGACGGACTGCCTGGTGTCGTCCCGTAGCTGCTTGGTGAGGGTGAACGCGACCGGCACCGTGAACAGGAAGATGGCCACCGCGACCAGGAGGATGTAGCTCCGGATGAGCTGCCGGTTCATGAAGCCCCGTCGTCCTTGACGATCTCCAGCCGGAAGCCGACCCCGCGCACCGCCTCGATCGCGATCGCCCCGGTGAGCTTCCGCCGCAGCGCCGCCACGTGCACGTCCAGCGTCTTGGTCGGCCCGAACCAGTTCGCGTCCCAGACCGCCTCCATGATCTGCTCGCGCGACATCAGTGCCCCGGGCTCCTCGGTGAGGAAGGACAGCAGGTCGTACTCCTTGGGCGCGAGGGCCACCTCCTCGCCGTCGAGGCGCACCCGGGCCGCCTTGCGGTCGATCGTCAGGCGCGTGCCGTAGCGGTCGGGGCCGGTCGCGGGGGCGCCCGCGGCGGGCGTGCGGGCCTGTGACCGGCGCATGACCGCCCTTATCCGGGCGATGACCTCCCGGACGCCGAACGGCTTGGAGACGTAGTCGTCCGCGCCGAGCTCCAGCCCCACCACCCGGTCCGTCTCGTCGCTGCGGGCGCTGATCACGATGATCGGGATGTCGCCGCGCTCGCGCAGCGCCTTGCAGACGTCCAGGCCGTCGGTGTCGGGCAGACCGAGATCCAGCAGGACGACGTCGTAGGGGCCCGCGTGCCGCAGCGCCGCCGCGCCGGTGGTCACCCACTCGACCTCGAAGCCGTAGCGCTTCAGACCACGGCGCAGGGATTCGGCGACCGGCTCATCGTCTTCCACCAGGAGTACACGCACAGCCGAACCTTAGTGCTTGAAAGTTGGCTTACCGGGGTCGGTCGAGCGACGATTGTGACGCCGGGCACTTTCTCGCGTGGCCTGTGCCCAGGTGGGCATGAGCAGCTCTGAACGAGTACCCCGGAAATCTCACCATGCGATATCGCGGAGGGGATTTTCGGACGCTCGTTAGACTGAGCCGACCGCGGTACGAATGCGTATGAGCGGATAGAGACGGATTGAGCGAGGAGCGCACGTGGGCCTTGTCGTGCAGAAGTACGGAGGCTCCTCCGTAGCCGATGCCGAGGGCATCAAGCGCGTCGCCAAGCGAATCGTGGAAGCGAAGCAGAACGGCAACCAGGTGGTTGCCGTGGTTTCCGCGATGGGCGACACGACGGACGAGCTGATCGATCTCGCTGAGCAGGTGTCCCCGATGCCTGCCGGGCGGGAGCTCGACATGCTGCTGACCGCCGGAGAGCGGATCTCCATGGCGTTGCTGGCCATGGCGATCAAAAAGCTGGGCCACGAGGCCCAGTCGTTCACCGGCAGCCAGGCAGGTGTCATCACCGACTCGGTCCACAACAAAGCGCGCATCATCGATGTCACGCCGGGCCGGATCAAGACCTCGGTGGACGAGGGCAACATCGCGATCGTGGCCGGTTTCCAGGGCGTCAGCCAGGACAAGAAGGACATCACCACCCTCGGCCGCGGCGGCTCCGACACCACGGCGGTGGCTCTCGCCGCCGCCCTCGACGCCGACGTGTGCGAGATCTACACGGACGTCGACGGCGTGTTCACCGCCGACCCGCGCGTGGTGACGAAGGCCCGGAAGATCGACTGGATCTCCTTCGAGGACATGCTCGAACTGGCGGCATCCGGGTCGAAGGTGCTGCTCCACCGTTGCGTGGAGTACGCCCGCCGGTACAACATCCCGATCCACGTCCGGTCCAGCTTCAGCGGACTCCAGGGCACGTGGGTCAGCAGCGAGCCAGTCGTTCAGAAGACGCAGCAGCAAGGGGAAAAGCAGGTGGAGCAGGCTCTCATCTCCGGTGTCGCGCACGACACCTCCGAGGCCAAGGTCACGGTCGTCGGTGTGCCGGACAAGCCGGGCGAGGCGGCTTCGATCTTCCGCACGATCGCTGACGCCGAGATCAACATCGACATGGTCGTGCAGAACGTGTCCGCGGCCTCCACGGGCCTGACGGACATCTCCTTCACGCTGCCGAAGACCGACGGCCGCAAGGCCATCGACGCGCTGGAGAAGAACAAGGCCGGCATCGGCTTCGACTCGCTGCGCTACGACGACCAGATCGGCAAGATCTCCCTGGTCGGCGCCGGCATGAAGACGAACCCGGGTGTCACGGCCGACTTCTTCAAGGCGCTGGCCGACGCGGGCGTGAACATCGAGCTGATCTCGACCTCCGAGATCCGCATCTCGGTCGTCACGCGCGCCGACGACGTGCCCGAGGCCGTCCGTGCCGTGCACTCCGCGTTCGGGCTCGACTCCGACAGCGACGAGGCTGTCGTCTACGGGGGCACCGGCCGCTGATGGCCCACC
>NZ_JBHUQX010000212.1:0-15776 GCF_042674225.1 Streptomyces sp. NPDC056948 | reverse complement strand
CGCCGGAGCCGCCTGGGACTCCGGAGCCGCCTGGGGCGCCCAGAACGCCAAGAGTGCCGGAATCGCCGGGGGAGCCGGAGCCGCCCGGGGCGCCAGGAACGCCAAGGGCGCCCCAGGCGCCGGAGGCGATGCCTCGTCGTCGGACGGGGTCACGACATCGCGCACCCCGGACCTCGCACCGGACCTGCCCTACGACCCCTACGCGCCCTTCGACTACGACGCCCCGTACGGCCTGCAAGACCGGGACGACGACGCCGGTCACCAGCCCTACGACTTCCTGCCCGCGGACCCGGCTCCCGGCTCCGACAGCCGCTGACGGGGGCGGGACCGCCTCAGCCGTCCGACCCCAGCAGCCCCCGCAGCTCCTCCGGCAGGAGCTTCGTACAGGACTTCTCGGCCTGATTCGTGAGGGCGTCGTTCGTGCACGTGTAGTAGTCGCTGTAGACGAGCTGCGCCGTGAAGGACGCGGCGACCAGGGCGATCGCCAGGGACGCCGTGACCAGGCCGCTGACCGCGGCGGTCGTCTGGGGGCGGCCCGGCTGCTCGGGCGCCGGAGAGTCGGGGTCGGACCTGCGGGGCTTGGCGCGCAGCGCGCTGATGCCCCAGTAGAGGGCGAGCGCGCCGAGCAGCAGCGCCACGTACGGCCAGCTGAACAGGGCGAAGAAGAAGGCCCACATGCCCGACAGCAGGGCATAGCGCGCACGGCGCTGTGAGGGGTCCGTCGGGTCCCAGCGCAGGTTCGGGCCGCCCTGCTGGGGGCCGCCCTGGCCCTCGGAGCCGCCGCGGGGGTGCTCGCCGAAGCCGTCGGGGGAGCGGCCGGGCTGCTGGTCGCTCCACTGACTGCCCCACGGCGCACGGTCGCGCTCGTCGCCGTCCTGGGAGTCGTCGCCCGACGGGCGGCGCGGCTGCCAGGGCCGGTCCGGGGTGCCCTCGGGCGGCGGGGCGAAGGGGTTGTCCTCCTGGGAGCCGCGCCCTCGCTCGTCGCCGCCGGAGCCGTCCGACGGCGCGTCGGGCGGTGAGCTGGGGCGCTCCCGCAGCAGCACGGCGCCGCGCTCCCCTCCCTGCGCCGACAGCGGGGGGAACGTGAGGAGTCGCAGGCTGCGGTCCGGCATCAAGTGAGCGTCTTCCCGTTGGTGAGTAGGACGGTGAGTGGGACTGGGGGATCAGGACTGGACGAACCGGGGTCGGTGCGGCGTCGGGACCGGCTCCGTCACCCTCCTGAACGCACCACACCCGGACGGCGTTCCCGAACCGGCTCCGCCCAGACGCTACCTTCCGGCCACGCCCCCGTCCCGTGGGGGCCGTCCGGTGTGCCGGTATCGTTGCTGACGGTCGGCCGGTTCGTAGGCTTCCCCGTATCCGGGGGCCCGAAGCATTCGTATGAATGTACAAACGCCACAGTCCGGCCGCCCGGACAGACGCTCCCCCGAGAAAGGCCCCCACCGTGGCCGCCAAGCCCGTGGCCCCGCGCGCCAAGCGCCTCGTCGTGCTGGTCTCCGGATCCGGCACCAACCTGCAGGCGCTCCTCGACGAGATCGCCGCCACCGGTGCGCAGGCGTACGGGGCCGAGATCGTGGCCGTCGGCGCCGACCGCGAGGGCATCGAGGGGCTGGCCCGCGCCGAGCGCGCCGGGCTGCCGACCTTCGTCAGCAAGGTCAAGGACCACGGGAGCCGCGAGGAGTGGGACACCGCCCTCGCCGAGGCCGTCGCCGCCTTCGAGCCCGACCTCGTCGTCTCCGCCGGCTTCATGAAGATCGTCGGCAAGGAGTTCCTCGCGCGGTTCGGCGGGCGGTTCGTCAACACGCACCCCGCCCTGCTGCCCAGTTTCCCGGGGGCCCACGGCGTGCGGGACGCGCTCGCGTACGGCGCCAAGGTCACCGGCTGCACCGTCCACTTCGTCGACGACGGCGTCGACACCGGGCCGATCATCGCGCAGGGCGTGGTCGAGGTCCGGGACGAGGACGACGAGAGCGCTCTGCACGAGCGCATCAAGGACGTCGAGCGAAGGCTGCTCGTCGAGGTCGTGGGGCGGCTCGCCCGCAACGGCTATCGCATTGAGGGACGAAAGGTAGTTATCCAGTGACCGCCGAGAGCAACAAGCGGCCCCTTCGCCGGGCGCTCGTCAGCGTCTACGACAAGACCGGGCTCGAGGACCTCGCGCGTGGGCTCCACGAGGCCGGGGTCGAGCTCGTCTCCACCGGCTCCACGGCCGCGAAGATCGCCGCTGCCGGCGTCCCCGTCACCAAGGTCGAGGAGCTCACCGGCTTCCCCGAGTGCCTGGACGGCCGCGTCAAGACCCTGCACCCCCGGGTCCACGCCGGCATCCTCGCCGACCTGCGCCTCGAGGACCACCAGCGGCAGCTCGCCGAGCTGGGCGTCGAGCCGTTCGACCTGGTCGTCGTCAACCTCTACCCGTTCCGCGAGACCGTCGCCTCAGGTGCCTCGCCCGACGAGTGCGTGGAGCAGATCGACATCGGCGGGCCGTCGATGGTCCGCGCCGCCGCCAAGAACCACCCCTCCGTCGCGGTCGTCACCAGCCCGGCCCGCTACGCCGACGTCCTGTCCGCCGTGCACGGCGGCGGCTTCGACCTCGCCACCCGCAAGCGGCTCGCCGCCGAGGCCTTCCAGCACACGGCCGCCTACGACGTCGCCGTCGCCTCCTGGTTCGCCTCCTCCTACGCGCCCGTCGACGAGTCGCGGTTCCCCGACTTCCTCGGCGCCACCTGGGAGCGCGAGCACACCCTGCGCTACGGCGAGAACCCGCACCAGCCGGCCGCGCTCTACGTCTCCCCGGAGGGCGGCGGCCTCGCCCAGGCCGAGCAGCTCCACGGCAAGGAGATGTCGTACAACAACTACACGGACACGGACGCCGCCCGCCGTGCCGCGTACGACCACGCCGAGCCGTGCGTCGCGATCATCAAGCACGCCAACCCCTGCGGTATCGCGGTCGCCGCGGACGTCGCCGAGGCGCACCGCAAGGCGCACGCCTGTGACCCGCTGTCGGCGTTCGGCGGCGTGATCGCGGTCAACCGCCCGGTCAGCAAGGAGATGGCCGAGCAGGTCGCCGAGATCTTCACCGAGGTCATCGTCGCGCCCGGCTACGAGGAGGGGGCCCTGGAGGCCCTCACCAAGAAGAAGAACATCCGTGTGCTGCGCTGTGCCGACGGCCCCGCCGCCCCCGTCGAGGTCAAGCCGATCGACGGCGGTGCGCTGCTCCAGGTCACGGACCGGCTCCAGGCCGACGGCGACGACCCGGCCGGCTGGACCCTGGCGACGGGCGAGGCGCTGAGCGCCGACGAGCTGGCCGAGCTGGCCTTCGCCTGGAAGGCCTGCCGCGCGGTGAAGTCCAACGCGATCCTGCTCGCCAAGGACGGTGCCTCGGTGGGCGTCGGTATGGGCCAGGTCAACCGTGTCGACTCCTGCAAGCTCGCGGTGGAGCGGGCCGGGGAGGAGCGGGCCGCGGGCTCGTACGTCGCGTCGGACGCGTTCTTCCCGTTCCCCGACAACATCGACGTCCTGGGCGCCGCGGGCGTCAAGGCCATCGTCCAGCCCGGCGGATCGGTCCGCGACGAACTGGTCGTGGAGGCCGCACAGAAGGCCGGCATCACGATGTACTTCACGGGGACGCGGCACTTCTTCCACTGACGGACACCTCACCCGGGCGGCACCGCTGCGGATCGACACCTGCGTCGAACCGTGCGGCGTCGCCCGGGTGTTGGGTCCCCCCTCGGCGTCCACG
Organism: Streptomyces sp. NPDC056948; assembly: GCF_042674225.1. Taxonomy (NCBI): domain Bacteria; kingdom Bacillati; phylum Actinomycetota; class Actinomycetes; order Kitasatosporales; family Streptomycetaceae; genus Streptomyces; species Streptomyces sp. NPDC056948. The sequence goes on along the minus strand of NZ_JBHUQX010000212.1, from coordinate 12,037 downwards.
GCGAGGGCCTCGGCCCTCTGGAACTTCTCGGGGTGCCCAGCTCCGGGCAGCCTCTCAGCAGACCTGGACCCCGTCGATCATGTTGTCCCAGGGGGTGTTCGCGAGGGAGTCCTCCGTGTGGTACGCGTGGCTGTCGAACTTGTAGACCCAGGGACTTGAGCCCCCCTCCCAGTTGTAGAACTTGGCCCTCGTGCCGGAGCTCTGGTTGTTCTTGTACGAGGTGAGGCGGTTGTCGAAGTTGTAGTCGCCCAGGTCGCGGAACTCACACTTGTAGAACGACAGCTTGTCGCCGCTCCAGTTGGCGCCCGCCCACAGACACAGATTGGTGTATTTACAGCTGCTGTCGGCCGCCGCGCCGGGCGAGGTCAGCGTGATGCTCGCGCTGCCGTCCGTGGTCCGGATCTCGTTGTAACTCACCTGCTGGGCAGGGACCTTGAGGTTCGCCAGGCGGGCGTCCACCCGGTCCTGCAGCTGGGCCGCCTGCCGGGCCGAGAGCCCCGCAGCGCCTGCCTCGGCCGCGTACACCGACTCGGCCGACGGTGCGGCCTGGTCCGCTGCGACCGCGGCGCCGCTGCCGACGCCGATCGCCAGCGCCATCCCTGACAACAGGGCCATCGTGCGCTTCGTGGTCTTGGTCATGGGCTTCATGCGCTTCCCCCTTCAACTCGTGGTCGTGACACAGATGAGTTTCGAGGGGCACTCGCGGGAGCGGTACCTGAATAGTTTCAGGTACCTGTGCACCGATCCGCCGGCCAGGCCTCCTCGGGAGGGTTTCAGCCGAACAGCGAAAGGATCGTCCACAGCGTCGACTTGGTCGAGCAGCTGTCCACCAGCCGGTGCGACCGCGGTGCGGCCTCGCCCGCCACGTTGCCCATGGAGTTCACGGTCGAGCAGCCGCTGCGCTGAGCCATACGGCGGCGGTCGGCACCGGCGGGCTCGAAGTCCGCCCCGCGGAAGTAGGTCACATCGTGGTTCTTCCGCTCGTCCGCGACGTTGTTGAAGATCGAGCGGACCGGAGCACTGGCCGCCCATGTGCAGGTCTCGTCGCCCGAATGCCAGTCGGCGTCGTCGCCGCGCCAACTGCACAGGTCGCCGTTGCCGTTGTACTCGCTGAAGAAGCAGACGCTGTCCTCGGGGCACCGGTGGTAGCCGTAGACCAGTTGGCCGTCAGGCCCTCTGGACGCCGACTCCGTGGGCAGGGCCGCGTACACCGGCACTCCGTCGTCCTGGTTCACGTACAGATACCCCGCCCCCAGCGTCCCGGTCGTCGCCAGCAGCACTGTGGCCAGGGCCGACGTCAGTACGGGGTGCCGCTGCCAGAAGCGGGGGCGCAGGCGCGGCAGGCGGGCCGAGCGGGCGACGCCCGCCGCCTCCTCCACGCGACGCAGGAGCGCGGCCGTGTCGTGCGTGACGCGTTCCCGGTGCTTCGGGGCCAGACAGTCCCGCACTATCGCCCGCCACGCGTCGGGCAGATCGGGAGACAGCCGCAGTTCCTCCGCGCCCCGCGCGTAGCGCATCGCCGCGTCCGCGCGAGCCTCCGTGCTGCTGCCCGGCAAGGGGTGGGAGCCCGTGAGGACCACGTGGGCGAGGACGCCGAAGGACCAGACGTCGGCGGACGGACGGATCTGCGTGCCTCGCTCGTCGATCTCGGCCCAGAACAGTTCCGGTGGGGTGTAGTCGGGGGTGGCGAAAACGGGCGCGTACGCGTGTGTGCCTTCCAGTTCGGCAGCCAGGTTGAAGTCGGCCAGCCGTACCGAACCGTCTTTCATCAGCAGGACGTTGGCGGGCTTCAGATCGCCGTGCACCCAGCCCGCGTGGTGCAGTTGGTGCAGGCCCTCGCAGATCTGGGCCAGCAGCACGGGGCCCGCCTCGGGCGTCGGGTCGTTCTCCAGTGCGGCGTCGAGGGAGCCCTCGGCGTGTTCCAGGACGAGGACGGTGGCGCCGTCGAGTTCGGGGTGGTCCGGGTCGTCCACGGTCAGGGTCTCGTACATCCGGATCAGGCGTGGTGCGCGCAACCGCTCCAGCAACTCCACTTCCCGCTTGGCCAGTTCGCGCAGATGGCGCAGTTGGCGCGGGGTGCGGGTGCCCGTCGGCAGGAACTTCAGGGCGGCCCGGCGGGGCAGGGCCGGATCCGCCTCGCCGGTCGCCCTGCCCGTGTACACGGTCGCGAAGGCACCCGACGCCAGAGGCTCCCGTACCTCCCAGTGCCCCACGCGGTAGCCCTGCGGTACGGGGACCGTGTGCGACTGCTGTCCGGTCATGGGGCCGCCTCGCTCGATGCCGCGGTCGGCACGACGATGACTCTGAGCACGGACCCGCCCCTCCCCCGATCCATGAGGGCAACCCTCACCCGGCCACGAAGGGCAGAGTAAGGGTCGTTCCAGACAGACGACGAAGCTTTGCCCGCGGCACGGCGCGTCCGCGAGACGGGACCTTAGCCGTCCACCTCGTACTGCCCCACCTCGATGAAGTACCGCAGCTCTTCCGGCGTCCCGTCGATGACTTCCTGCGCCGCGGCCCACAGCGCGTCGCTGATGGTCGGGTCGGCGAGGATGCGGGCGACACGGACGCGGTCGTCCTCGGCCCGGGCGAGGCGGTAGCCGGTCTCCAGGAAGGCGCGAAGGGCCTCCGGGGTGTTGGCGTCGAGGGCCTCGTTGGCCTCCCTGATGACCCCCCTGTCGGTCTTCGGGTCGGCGGACGCGAGGATGCGGGCGATGGCGACGCCGTCGTCCTCGGCCTGGGCTGTCCAACGGCCCGTCTCCAGGAAGTACCGCTGGTCCTCGATGGTGCCGTCCATGGCCCGCTGCGCGGCGGCGTACACGGCCTTGCCGGTGCTCGGGTCGGCGATGATGCGCATGATCGCGACTCGGACGTCGTCGTCGGACATCTCGTCGACACTCGAACCAGCCGCGTCGGTCACGGACGCCACGGCGGCGGACGGCGGAACGGACTCGGCGGCGAAGGCCGGGCCGGTCAGCAGGAGCGCCGGGGCCAGGGCGGCGGTTGCCACGAGGGTCAGGGCGGTACTTATCGGTCTCACGTGTGAACCTCTCTTGAACCTGAATACGTCATGTGCCGGTGTGTGTATCTTTCCTGAGCCCGTGAGCCCGCGCCGGAGATCACCGCAATATCCAAGTCCCGCAGGTCAAACATGTCGTGCAGGTGCCTGAGCAGAGACGGGATCGGCGTACGGCCGGCCGGTCATCGGGCCACCTCGCCGGCCGCGGCGGCCAGCACCACCAGGTCGTCCTCGCGGACCAGGTCGAAGCGGAGCGCGAGCGAGACCAGCGACTCCTTCTTGCCGTTGACGCGCAGGCCGGGCTCGGCGGTGTCAGGGCGCAGCCGGAGTTTGAGGGCCAGGTAGTCGATGTTCCAGTAGACGGAGGAGCGGCTGACGGCCGGCCAGACCGGACGTAATCGCTCCACCAACTGTTCCACCGCCGGAAGCGACGCGTGCGGTTCCCCGCGCAGCCGCGGCTCGCACAGGGCGGCCAGCACCGCGAAATACCTGCTGGTGCGGTCCAGAGCGAACGCCGGTGCCGTGGCGGCGCCGGGGAGTCCCCGGCGGTCGACGCTGCGGAAGGCGTGGCGTGGTGCCCAGACGTCGAAGGCGAGCAGGTCTCCGGCGGCGGGCAGGACCACTCGCGAGAACTCGAACGGTACCGGGGCCTCCATACGGCCCGGCGCGATCTTGAGGTGCTCGCCCGCGCCCTCCGGGTTCTCCACCACGTAGGTCTGGTCCTCGCTGAGGTTGCTCAGCAGCCAGAAGGACCGGTGTGCCGTGATCTCCCCGGCGACCCGGGGCACCCCTTCGTGGTCGATGGTGAGTCCGCCGTCCGTCCCGGCCCTGCCGAACGTCAGCCTTTCGCCCGCGGCGATCCTGACCTGCCCGTCCGGCGCGCTGCCGCACTTCGGTGGTACGACGATGAGGCTGTACATGGAGTCGTCCCCCTCCTCCTATGACGCCAGGGGGCGCAGCCAGCCCCCAGTCCGACGAGGGGCAGGCTATGGGACGTTTTCGGACGAGTGCGAAGCATCGCGCCTGATACAGCGTGTTCCGTGAAGGGTTGGTGAGAGAAGACGGCACCGGCGCAGCGGCCTCCGGACCGGGACGACGGCGGCACCTCAGAACTCTCAGGGTCACTTCTTCCCGGGCGGGCTGTACTCCTTGAGGTAGTGCGCGACGCGGCCGGCGTAGGTGCGAGTGTCCGGGGGAACGCCGCCCGCGTCGTTCACCGTCTTGTACGACGTCCGGTACGCGGCGGCGACCAGCACCCGCCTCTCGCCCCGCAGTCCGGGCTCCAGGCGCGGGGCGATCCAGCACAGGTAGCGGCCCATCGCCGGGATGGACTCGGCGGGCGGGAAAGGGGGCCGGGGGACGGCCTCGCCGGGAGTGCCGTCCTCGTTCATCCACCAGCGCAGGACGCGCGGGGTCCAGCGGGCGATGCCGTACTCGTCGTTGGCGGGGTCGGAGAGGTCCGGGTCGAAGTCGCTCTCCACCTTCAGCATGGCGGCGATCAGGGCCGGGGTGACGTCCTTCTGGTCGCAGTCGTGCGCCGTCTCCACGATCAGCAGCCGGTAGGCGGGCGGGATGCCCCGGTCGGTGCGCAGGTCGGAGGCGCCGTACGCGGCGGCCGAGACGTTCGCGGTGGCGCCGGAGCCACCGCCGCCGGGGGTGCCGTCGGCCCAGACGCTGACGCCGTAGGCAAGGGCAGAGAGGGCGCCCACGGCCACGGCCACGGCCGCCGCGACGGACGTACGGCCCACGCGGCGGCGGGCCGGGCGCAGCCGGGGCAGCCGGAAGGGACGGTGAACCGTCCCGGCGGCAGCCGCCCGGACGCGGCGCAGTAGTGCCCCGCCGGTGATGCGGTCCTGGTACGACCGGGTCAGACAGGCGCGCACGATCTCCCGCCAGTCGTCGGCCAGTTCGGGCGACAGGCGCAGCTCGTCGGTGCCGCGGGCGTAGGCCGCTGCCGCGTCGCGGCGGGCCGTCGGGGTCGCGCCGGGCAGCGGGAAGGAGTCGGTGAGGACCAGGTGGGCGAGCACGCCGAAGGCCCACACGTCGGCCGACGGGCGGATGCGGCGGCCCCGTTCGCCGATCTCGGTCCACAGGAGCTCGGGCGGCGTGTAGTCGGGGGTCGAGAAGGCCGGGGTGTAGGCGTGGGTGCCCTCCAGCTCGGCCGCCATGTTGAAGTCGGCCAGCCGGACCGAACCGTCCTCCATCAGCAGCACGTTGGCCGGTTTCAGGTCGCCGTGCACCCAGCCGGCGTCGTGCAACTGGGCCAGCCCCTCGCAGATCTGCGCGAGCAGCGCGGAACCCGCCTCGGGCCGGGGCGTCGCCGTGAGCAGGGCCGACAGGGACCCCTTGGCCTGCTCCAGGACGAGGACGGTGGCGCCGTCCAGCTCCGGGCGGCCCGGGTCGTCGACGGTCAGCGTCTCGTACATCCGCACCAGCCGCGGGTGTTTCAGCCGCCGGTACAGCGCGACCTCCCGATCGATCAGCTCGCGCAGGTGGGTGAGGCGGCGGGGCGTGGCCGTACCGGTGGGCAGGAACTTCAGGGCGGCGGTCCGGGGCAGTTCCGCGCTCTCGCCGATGCGCCGGGCGGCGTACACACTGCCGAAGGCGCCGGTCGCGATCGGCTCGCGCACCTCCCAGGCGCCGACCCGGTAGCCCTTCGGCACGGGCACCGCATAGGCCTCGTTCACCGGGTCACCCGGCCCGACGGGGCGGCCAGGACGACCAGGTCGTCCTCCCGGACCAGGTCGAAGCGGAGCGCGAGGGAGACCAGGGACTCCTTCTTGCCGTTGAGCCGCGGGCCCGTGTCCGCGCTGTCCGGTCCCGGTTTGAGGCGCAGCTTCACGGCGAGGTAGTCGATGTTCCACTGCACGGCCGTGCGGGACGCGGCAGGCCAGGCGGGTCGCAGGCGCTCGGCGACCTGGTCGACGGTGGGCAGCGGGGCGTGCGGGGTGCCGCGCAGGCGCGGTTCGCACAGGGCCGCCAGGACCGCGAAGTAGCGCTTGGTGCGGTCGACCGAGAAGGCCGGCGCGGTCGTGGCGCCGTCGAGACCGCCCGCGCCGCTGAGGTAGTCGTGGCGCGGCGCCCACACCTCCAGCGCCAGCAGATCGCCCGCGGCGGGCAGCACGATCCGCGAGAACTCGAAGGGGACCGGCGCGTCCAGCCGCCCCGGCGCCACCTTGACGTGTTCGCCCGCGCCCTCCGGGTTCTCCACCACGTAGGTCTGCTCGCGGCTGAGGTTGCTCAGGATCCAGAAGGCGCCCTGCGCGGTGATCTCACCGGCCCGGCGGGAGACCCCGTCGTGGGGGATGGGCAGGTCGTTGTGGTGCGCGGACCGGCCGAAGGTGAGGCGTTCGCCGGGCGCGAGTCTGACTTGGGTGCGGTTTCGCTCGTCCTCCGTGGTCGGCGGAGGTACCACGATGATGCTGTACAAGGTGCTCTCCCCGTGCCTGAACAGCTACCACCGTCAGACTAGGGCGACGCACCAGGGCCGTGCCCCCCTCGTACGGGTGAGACACGGCCCTTGGGTGTGATTGGCGTGAACTGGTCCGGTCGACCGGGCCCGTTCAGTACTTGGGGCGGTTGAACCAGGCCTTGCCGTTGGCGTTGCCGACGAACACCGCGACCAGGACGGCCAGGATGGTGTGCACCAGGCCGATGATGACGAACGGGTAGATGCCCAGGACGGCCGTGATGATGGCGAAGACCAGGATGGTGATCCGGGCGCTGTTGCCGCCGGACTTGAACTTCGTCGCCAGGATCGCCCCGAACACGAGCCAGGCCAGGCCGAACACGACGTAGCCCCAGATCACGCCGGTCGACTGGCCGACCAGGTCCTGGAAGGCGGTGTTGTCCTGGAGGGACTCGTCGTCCTTCGCGGCGTTGAGGGCCGCGGCGGCGAAGGCCATGAGGGCCACGCCGACGACCTGCAGACCGACGATCACCCACATCATCGCGCGGGCCGCGCTCACCGAGCCCGCCATCGTGGTCGGCGCGGCGGGGCCGGCGCCGTAGGGGGACACCGGAGGGGCCTGCGGGTAGCCGTAGCCGGGCGCCTGGCCCTGCTGCTGCGGGTAGCCGTAGCCCGGCTGCTGCGGCTGCTGCGGCTGTCCCTGGGGGGCGCCGTAGGGATTGTTCGGGTCGCCGTAGCTCATGGCTGACTTTCCTCCGTTGTTCCGAGTGCGGGGACGACGCGCGGCATCGCACGGAGGAGAAGTACTTCGTATTGCGACCGTCCCCCCGTTGAACTGCCCGCGGCACTTGTCATGTCATCGTTCTGCACCGGTGACGGGCTTGTCCAGCCGCATTCCCGATGTGTTGTGCAAGTGCAACATCACTGATCATGGGCGGATACGGGAGGAGGGGCCCTCGGTGCCCGGATTGTGGCCGGATTGGAACCGTGGGCGGGTCATCCGCGAGGATGGGGTCATGACCGCCCAGATTCTCGATGGCAAGGCCACCGCAGCCGCGATCAAGTCCGATCTGACCGCCCGCGTGGCGGCGCTGAAGGAGAAGGGCGTCACGCCCGGCCTCGGCACGATCCTGGTCGGGGACGACCCCGGCAGCCAGAAGTACGTCGCGGGCAAGCACCGCGACTGCGCGCAGGTCGGGATCGCCTCGATCCAGCGCGAGCTGCCCGCGACGGCCACGCAGGAGGAGATCGAGGCGGCCGTCCGCGAACTGAACGAGGACCCGGCCTGCACCGGGTACATCGTGCAACTGCCGCTCCCCAAGGGCATCGACGAGAACCGCATCCTGGAACTGATGGACCCGGACAAGGACGCGGACGGACTCCACCCCATGAACCTCGGCCGCCTGGTCCTGAACGAGCCGGCCCCGCTGCCCTGCACCCCGAACGGCGTGCTGACCCTGCTGCGCCGCTACGGCGTGGAGATCAAGGGCGCGGAGGTCGTGGTGGTCGGCCGTGGCGTGACCATCGGCCGGCCGATGCCGCTGCTGCTGACGCGGCGCAGCGAGAACGCGACGGTGACCCAGTGCCACACCGGTACGCGTGATCTGTCGGCGCACCTCAAGAACGCGGACATCATCGTCGCCGCGGCCGGTTCCGCCCATCTGATCCGCGCCGAGGACGTCAAGCCGGGCGCGGCCGTCCTCGACGTCGGCGTCTCCCGCAGCGCCGAGGGCAAGATCGTGGGCGACGTCCACCCCGACGTGGCCGAGGTCGCCGGCTGGATCTCCCCGAACCCTGGCGGAGTCGGCCCGATGACCCGTGCCCAGCTGCTCGTCAACGTGGTCGAGGCGGCGGAGCGCAGTGTCGGCTGAGCGGAGCGCGCGGAGCGCGGCGGGCGGCGGGAGCGTGGAGAGCCCCCGGGCCGGTCTGAGCGCGGAGGGTGCCGAGGACGGGCGGGGCGTCGAGGACGGGCAGGCCGACCCGAGCGCTCCGGTCGAGCCGGACGGGCCGGACGAGCCGGAGGCGGGCGAAGACGACCTCACCGTCCGGGATCCGGTCAGTGCGCCCGACGCCGAGGGGCGGGCGCGGCGGGTCACCCGGCGGTTCCCGCTGTTCACCAAGGACACCGCGCGGCCCGAGGGCGGTGGCCGGGCCGTGTCCGGGGGCGCGCCCGCGCCGGTGCGGCAGTGGCCCGTTCTCGCCGTACTGGGGCTTGTGGGGCTCGGGCTGCTGGTGACCGCCTTCGACCAGTTCCGGCTCGGGACGCTGCTGATCGGCGTCGCCCTGCTGGGCAGTGGCGTGATGCGCTGGCTGCTGCCGGACGTCGGCATGCTCGCCGTCCGCTCCCGCTTCACGGACATCGTCACGTACGGCGTGCTGGGCCTGGTGATCGTCCTGCTGGCGCTGATGGCACAGCCGGAGCCGTGGCTGCAGATCCCGTTCCTGAAGGACACGCTGCACTTCACGGTCACCAGCGGATGACCGGACGGCGGTCCGTCCTCTCCCCCGAGGAAGGACGGGCCGCCGCCACGGACAACCCTCCTGCACGGCGAACGGCCTGTTCAACGGCTGTCAGAGCGCTGTGGCACGGAAGTGACGGTTCCGGTACTTCCTCTGGCGGATTACGCACGAAGTGGTGCGACAACGGGGTTGGCGTGGACAATCAGGACGGTCCAGGGTGTATCGCGCGCGGTCTCCATGCTTCTGTGCGCCCCCAGTCAGGGAACTGAGATCCTGAGTGTGCGCATCCCTGTGGGTAACCAGAACGGGGACTCGGCCAAGGCCGCCAACGCGCGGGGCGAACAGCGCGGGAAATATCAGCACGACCGGGGGGAAGAGGGGGGAAGCAATGCCTCGTTGGAGGGCCTTGCCGGATGAGCTCGATCCACAGATCAGGGAGTTCACCAGCCAGCTGCGCAGACTCGTGGACCGCAGTGGTCTGAGCATCGCGTCGGTGGCGGACCGCACGGGCTACAGCAAGACGTCGTGGGAGCGTTATCTGAACGGCCGGCTGCTCGCGCCCAAGGGCGCGATCGTGGCTCTGGCCGAGGTGACCGGGACCAACCCGTTGCACCTGACCACCATGTGGGAGCTGGCCGAGCGCGCCTGGAGCCGCTCGGAGATGCGGCACGACATGACGATGGAGGCCATCCGGATCTCCCAGGCGCGTGCCGCGCTCGGGGAGTTCGGCGGGCAGGACTTCGGCGACCCTTCGGCCGGCTCCAAGAGCGGCGGTACGACGGCCTCCGGCGGCAAGTCCGCTTCGGGCAAGTCGGCGTCCGGGGCTGACGACAAGCCCGCCCGCAGGAGCGGCAGTGCCACGGTCACGCCGGGTATCGCGGGGCCGGCCGGAGTGGCTCCGACCGTGCCGCCGCAGCCGACGGCGCCCGAGGTCCAGGACTCCTCCACCAGCGGTGTGCGGGAGGACGGCGGCCGGGACGGTGCGACCGGGGTCAACTCGTGGGGCATCGCCGGGTACCAGGGTCCGTCGCCGTCGGGCGGCCGCACCGCCGGCACCGGCACCGGCAGTGGCATCGGGTCCCGGCCCGGTGCGGGTGGCGGCACTCCCGCCGGGGTGCCCGACGGGCCCGCGCGGACGCCGGGTGCGGGCGCGGGCTCGTACGACCGGTCGCCGCGGGACGGTGCCCCGGGCCGGGCGAGGGGCTCCGCCAGGGGTTCCGCGAGGGGTTCCGCCGGGGGCAAGCGGCGGACCGCGACGTTCCTCGCGGGTGTCGTGGGCGTACTCGTGGTGATCGCCGGCGCGTTCTATCTCACCGGTGGCGGTGGCGACGACGAGGCCAAGGGCAGTACCAAGTCGCCCACGCCGAGCGCCACCACGAACCCGGACCTGCCGCCCGGGGTGAAGTGCAGCGGCGACAGTTGCACCGGCAAGGACGCGGAGAGCATGGGGTGCAGTGGTGACCTGGTGACCACGGCGCAGACCGCGACCGTCGGCAACACCGTCGTGGAGGTCCGCTACAGCGAGACCTGCAAGGCGGCCTGGGGTCGTGTCACCCAGGCGGCACAGGGTGACGAGGTCCAGATCAGCGCGGGCAAGGCGAAGCAGACCGGAAGCATCACCGTGGCCGGCGACGCGATCGCGTACACCCCGATGGTGGCGGTGAAGAACGCCGCCGACGCCAAGGCCTGCGCGACCCTGGCATCGGGTCAGCAGGGCTGCACGGAGTAGGCCGGCGGGGCCGTCCGAACTAATTTCGGAGACGGAGGAATGGCCGGGGGAATCGGGGGCACGCGAACCGTACCCCCACGGGAGTCCGGCACAGTCGGTTCCCCCCGGCGGCCGCCTCAGTCCCCCTCTCCCGGACGGGCGGCCGCCTTTTGCATGGGCGCCGGGTGGGTTGTGGGCTGGGCCACACCGACCCGGCCGTGCGAGATACCGGATGCGCGATAGCCTGACCGCTGGTGGATCTCTTGACGCCAAGAGATCGATCAGACGTCCGGGGCAGGGACCGCCCCACCGCCAGCTGTCATACGGAGAACGCCATGACCCGCACTCCCGTGAACGTCACCGTCACCGGCGCGGCCGGCCAGATCGGTTACGCCCTGCTCTTCCGCATCGCCTCCGGTCAGCTGCTCGGCCCGGACGTGCCGGTCAAGCTGCGCCTCCTCGAGATCACCCCGGCGCTCAAGGCCGCCGAGGGCACGGCCATGGAGCTGGACGACTGCGCGTTCCCGCTCCTGCAGGGCATCGAGATCTCGGACGACCCGAACGTCGCCTTCGACGGCGCCAACGTCGCGCTGCTCGTCGGCGCCCGCCCCCGCACCAAGGGCATGGAGCGCGGTGACCTCCTCGAGGCCAACGGCGGCATCTTCAAGCCGCAGGGCCAGGCCATCAACGCCCACGCCGCGGACGACATCAAGGTCCTGGTCGTCGGCAACCCGGCCAACACCAACGCCCTGATCGCCCAGGCCGCCGCCCCGGACGTACCGGCCGAGCGCTTCACCGCGATGACCCGCCTCGACCACAACCGCGCGCTGACCCAGCTCGCGAAGAAGACGGGCTCGACGGTCGCCGACATCAAGCGTCTGACGATCTGGGGCAACCACTCCGCCACGCAGTACCCGGACATCTTCCACGCCACGGTCGCCGGCAAGAACGCCGCCGAGGTCGTGAACGACGAGAAGTGGCTGGCCGAGGACTTCATCCCGACCGTCGCCAAGCGCGGCGCCGCCATCATCGAGGCCCGTGGCGCCTCGTCGGCCGCCTCCGCCGCGAACGCCGCCATCGACCACGTCCACTCGTGGGTCAACGGCACCGCCGACGGCGACTGGGTCTCCATGGGCATCCCGTCGGACGGTTCGTACGGCGTGCCGGAGGGGCTCATCTCCTCCTTCCCCGTCACCACCAAGGACGGCAAGTACGACATCGTCCAGGGCCTGGACATCAACGAGTTCTCCCGCGCCCGGATCGACGCCTCCGTCAAGGAGCTCGAGGAGGAGCGCGAGGCGGTCCGCGGCCTCGGCCTCATCTGAGTCGTCCGAGTCCTCTGACCGGATCCTCTCCGCGCAGGCCCCACACCGGTTTCGACCGGTGCGGGGCCTGTCGGCTTTCCCGGGTCGTAGTCTTCGCGCTGGGAAAGGAGCCCGCG
>NZ_JBHUQX010000211.1:0-15793 GCF_042674225.1 Streptomyces sp. NPDC056948 | reverse complement strand
GTTCTGGTGGTTCTGGCGTCGGCGCTGGGCGCGCTGACGCGGTACGGAAGGACGGTCCCCCGTGACGGAGGCAGCGGAGCTTCCCCCCGCGCCCGAGCAGGCGCGCGAGGTGTTCGGTGATCGCTTCGCGGATGCGGTGCGGTACGCCGAGCTGCTCGCTCAGGCGGGCGTGCAGCGCGGTCTCATCGGCCCGCGTGAAGTGCCCCGCCTGTGGGAGCGGCACCTGCTGAACTGCGCGGTGCTCTCGGAGGTCGTGCCCGAGGGTGTGACCGTGTGCGATGTCGGCTCGGGCGCCGGTCTGCCCGGCATTCCCCTGGCACTCGTCCGGGAGGACCTGAAGATCACGCTGCTGGAGCCGCTGTTGCGGCGCACCAACTTCCTCACCGAGGTCGTGGAGCTGCTAGGCCTCGATCACGTAACGGTCGTACGCGGCCGGGCCGAAGAGGTCATGGGGAAGATCCAGCCTGTCCACGTCGTGACCGCCCGAGCCGTCGCGCCGCTCGACCGTCTCGCCGCCTGGGGCGTCCCGCTGCTGCGGCCCTACGGGGAGATGCTCGCACTCAAGGGCGATGCCGCCGAGGAAGAGCTGAAGAGCGCGTCGGCGGCACTGAGCAAGCTGGGTGCTGTGGAGACGTCCATCCTGCATGTGGGTGAGGGCGTGGTGGACCCGATGTCCACGGTCGTACGGGTCGAGGTCGGGGAGAGTCCCGGCGGTGTGCGCTTCGCCGCGAAGCGCGCCAAGGCGGCTCGCACCGGGCGGGCGCGCCGGCGACGCTGATCCGTCCTGAGGACGAGACGTACTCCACACAAGCTGCCAAACCGATGCATGCCGGAGTGTCGCGGCAGTTCGGCCCCGACTGCTGTGCATCGTGTTTCACGTGAAACGTCGCTCACTGCTGCACGGCATCATCAGTCGTGGCCGCGCTGCGGCCGAACCCCGCGACCGTAAGCCTCTCGGGTCACTCGATGAGGGAACCGAGTTGTCCACAGAGGTGGATTTCTCCACAGAACGCCAGGCCTCACTGGTTCACGACCCCGAAGGCATGGGAGGCTCTGTTCATAGCGAGCCTGAAGTCGAGGAGAGTGAATCCTTGCGGTCCGACGCCAACATCGCGGGACCGATGACCGATCCGGTCCCCGGTCCCCGTACCGAGTCGATGGGGGTGGATGTTTCACGTGAAACACCGCCTCCGATGGACGACACTCCCATCGGTCGTGCTGCCCAATTGGCGGTGGAGGCACTGGGCCGCGCCGGCGAGGGCCTCCCACGGCCCGAGCAGACCCGAATCATGGTGGTCGCCAACCAGAAGGGCGGTGTGGGCAAGACGACGACGACCGTCAACCTTGCCGCGTCGCTGGCCCTGCATGGCGGCCGCGTGTTGGTCGTCGACCTCGACCCACAGGGCAATGCCTCTACGGCGCTGGGTATCGACCATCACGCCGAAGTTCCGTCCATCTATGACGTGTTGGTGGAGAGCAGGCCGCTCTCCGAGGTCGTCCAGCCGGTCCCCGATGTGGAGGGCCTCTTCTGCGCCCCCGCCACGATCGATCTCGCCGGTGCGGAGATCGAGCTGGTGTCCCTGGTGGCCCGGGAGAGCAGGCTGCAGCGTGCCATCCAGGCATACGAGCAGCCGCTGGACTACATCCTCATCGACTGCCCGCCCTCACTCGGCCTCCTGACGGTCAATGCGTTGGTGGCGGGCCAGGAGGTCCTGATCCCCATCCAGTGCGAGTACTACGCGCTGGAGGGCCTGGGTCAGCTGTTGCGCAACGTCGACCTGGTGCGCGGGCACCTCAACCCCGCCCTGCATGTGTCGACCATCCTGCTCACCATGTACGACGGCCGGACGCGACTCGCGTCCCAGGTCGCGGACGAGGTGCGCACCCACTTCGGCGACGAGGTACTGCGGACGAGCATCCCCCGGTCCGTCCGTATTTCTGAGGCGCCGAGTTATGGGCAGACCGTACTGACATACGATCCAGGATCGAGTGGTGCCCTCTCTTACCTTGAGGCGGCACGAGAGATCGCGCTGAAGGGCGTCGGCATCAGCTATGAAGCGACGCACGCCCACATCGGCGTACAGCAGAACGACCCGAGCATGGTGGAGGGCATCCAGTGAGTGATCGACGGAGGGGATTGGGCCGTGGACTCGGCGCACTGATCCCTGCTGCCCCCACGGAGAAGTCGGTGGCCCAGGCTGCGGCAGGGGGAGCTGCTTCCACATCCCCCACGGCAGTGCCCGCGCTGCCGAACGACCGTGGGGTGGCGGCAGCGAAGGTAGCGACTCTGCCGGCTGTTTCACGTGAAACAGAGGAGCCGGTTCAGCCCAGCGCTCCTGCCGCGCCTGCGGCGCCCGTCGGTGCGCACTTCGCCGAGATCCCCCTCGACGACATCACGCCGAACCCGCGGCAGCCGCGTGAGGTCTTCGACGATGACGCCTTGGCCGAGCTCATCACCTCGATCAAGGAGGTCGGGCTCCTCCAGCCGGTCGTCGTACGGCAGGTGGGTCCCGCCCGCTACGAGCTCATCATGGGCGAGCGCCGCTGGCGTGCCTGCCGCGAGGCGGGACTGGAGGCGATCCCGGCGATCGTGCGCGCCACGGAGGACGAGAAGCTCCTCCTGGACGCTCTGCTGGAGAACCTGCACCGCGCCCAGCTGAACCCGCTGGAAGAGGCAGCCGCCTACGACCAGTTGCTGAGGGACTTCAACTGCACGCACGACCAGTTGGCGGACCGTATCGGCCGATCCCGCCCGCAGGTCTCCAACACCTTGCGCCTGCTGAAGCTCTCTCCGGCCGTGCAGCGCCGCGTGGCTGCCGGGGTGCTCTCCGCCGGCCACGCACGGGCACTGCTCTCCGTCGAGGACTCGGAGGAGCAGGACAGGCTGGCCCATCGCATCGTGGCCGAGGGGCTCTCGGTGCGGGCCGTCGAGGAGATCGTGACCCTGATGGGCTCACGGCCTCAGAAGGCGCAGCGGCCCAAGGGCCCGCGTGCCGGTGCTCTGGTCTCACCCGCGCTGTCCGATCTCGCCACGCGGCTCTCGGACCGCTTCGAGACGCGGGTGAAGGTCGACCTGGGGCAGAAGAAGGGCAAGATCACCGTCGAGTTCGCCTCCATGGAGGACCTCGAGCGGATCCTCGGGTCCCTGGCTCCCGGAGAGGGGCCGGTCCTGCAGAACAGCCTTCTGGACGGCGACTCCGAAGAGAGCGAGTCCTGAGCCTCCGGCAGGAGCCTCCGCTGTGCATCCGACGGAGCGGGTCGTGTCCGGTGTGTGCCGGAACATGGCCCGCTCTTTCCTTTCTGGCGGTATCGATGGAATCGCATCGTGGATACGATGCGTTGGGGTACGGCGCGACCACCCGGCAGCACCTCTGAAAGGCAGGCAGGGGCCATGCGAACGATGAGCCGCAACGGACTGGTGAGCGCCGGTTTGGGGCTGGGGGCGGTCGGTGGGTTCATCGGCAGTCTCCTCAGGGAACGGAGTGCTCTGACAGCCGCCCGCGACGCGGCGGGCGAAGGAAGCGAGGAACAGCCTTCATGGGGCGCCGGCTCGTACCGCTCACGCTGGACAACCTTCAGGACCTTCCCAAGCGCTGTCGCTCGTGTGTCTTCTGGGAGCTCGACCCAGTCAGCGGTGAGGCCGCGGTAAAAGCAGGCACGCCCGCTCTGGAGAAGGAGTCCTGGATCTCGGCTGTGCTGCTGGACTGGGGATCCTGCGGTCGGGTCGTGTACGTCGACGATGTGCCGGTGGGCTTTGTGCTCTACGCCCCTCCCGCCTACGTCCCCCGCTCCACGGCGTTTCCCACGAGTCCCATCTCCCCTGACGCGGTTCAGTTGATGACCGCGTTCATCGTGCCGGGCTATCAGGGGCAGGGACTGGGCCGGGTGATGGTCCAGACGGTCGCCAAGGATCTGCTGCGGCGCGACTTCAAGGCGATCGAGGCGTTCGGAGATGTGCGCTGGAAAGAGCCGGCCTGTGTGCTGCCCGCCGACCATCTCCTGGCGGTGGGCTTCAAGACGGTCAGGCAGCACCCCACCAATCCCCGGCTGAGGTTGGACCTGAGGTCGACGCTCTCCTGGAAGGAAGACGTCGAGATGGCGCTGGACCGGCTCCTGGGTGCCGTACAGAAGGAGCCGGCGTTGCGACCGCTGTAGAGGCAAGCAGTCAAACGAATGGGCCAACCCTTCCGGGTTGGCCCATTCGTGTTTCACGTGAAACATGCACCGTCGCTGCGACGGCTCAGCCGATTCACTCGGCGATGAACTCCTCGAGGTCGCGAACGATCGCGGCCTTCGGCTTCGCGCCCACGATGGTCTTGGCGACCTCGCCACCCTGGTAGACGTTCAGGGTCGGGATGGACATGACGCCGTACTTGGCGGCCGTACCCGGGTTCTCGTCGATGTTCAGCTTGACGACCTCGATCTTCTCGCCGTACTCGGAGGCGATCGCCTCGAGGGACGGCGCGATCTGGCGGCACGGACCGCACCAGGCGGCCCAGAAGTCCACCAGGACAGGCTTGTCGCTCTTGAGGACGTCCTGCTCGAAGGAGTCGTCGGTCACATTCTTCAGGGTGCCGGCCACGGCGGGCTCCTTAACTGTTTGGTGCGTGGGGCGGGTAGGGAGGGGTTCAGACAGAGGTCTTCTCGGGCTCGGGCTGCTCCTCGTCCGCGAGGGCGGCGAGGAAGCGCTCGGCGTCGAGCGCAGCGGAGCAGCCGGTCCCGGCCGCGGTGATCGCCTGCCGGTAGGTGTGGTCGACCACGTCGCCGGCACCGAAGACACCGGTCAGGTTCGTGCGCGTCGACGGCGCCTCCACCTTCAGGTAGCCCTCTTCGTCCAGGTCGAGCTGACCCTTGAAGAGCTCGGTGCGGGGGTCGTGGCCGATGGCGATGAACAGGCCGGTCACCGGCAGGTCGGAAAGCTCACCGGTCTTGAGGTTGCGCAGCTTCAGGCCTGAAAGCTTCGGGTCGCCCTGGATCTCGGCGACCTCGCTGTCCCACACGAATTTGATCTTCGGGTCGGCGAAGGCCCGCTCCTGCATGGCCTTGGAGGCGCGCAGGGTGTCGCGGCGGTGGACGACGGTCACGGACTTGGCGAACCGCGAGAGGAAGGTGGCCTCCTCCATGGCGGTGTCGCCACCACCGATCACGGCGATGTCCTGGTCCTTGAAGAAGAACCCGTCACAGGTGGCGCACCAGGACACCCCACGGCCGGAGAGGGCGTCCTCGTTCGGCAGACCGAGCTTGCGGTGCTGCGAGCCGGTGGAGACGATGACGGCCTTCGCCCGGTGGACGGTGCCGGCGGTGTCCGTGACGGTCTTGATCTCGCCGGACAGGTCGACGGTCACGACATCGTCCGGGACGAGCTCGGCACCGAAGCGCTCCGCCTGGGCGCGCATGTTGTCCATGAGCTCGGGGCCCATGATGCCGTCCTGGAAGCCAGGGAAATTCTCGACGTCGGTGGTGTTCATGAGCGCGCCGCCGGCGGTGACGGCGCCCTCGAACACCAGTGGCTTCAGCGACGCGCGCGCGGTGTAGAGCGCCGCCGTGTAGCCGGCGGGCCCGGACCCGATGATGATCACGTTACGGACGTCGCTCACGGCTTGTTTCCTCGTCTCTGGTCTGCGTCGTTCGACCGGTGGGAGCGTCTCTCGGAACTCTCACACCACCCAACGGATCCTAAGGGGCGCGCATTCCCGCTGTGTCCGGGCACACGGAGACGCGGCACTGTGCTGGATACCACGCAGGGCAAAGACGATGCACTCGCTCAGGGGGACGGGTAGGAGCGCTCCAGGAGGACCTTGCCCCCGGCAGTGGACGCCTGATGATCCACACAGGTCGCGTCGACGACATAGGCGGTGACCCGGGTGGCGTCGGAGGCGTTGGGAAGCAGCACGAGCATGGCCTTCTTCCCCTGATACCTGCCGTTCTCGACAGCCAGGGCCGCGTCCTTGCGCCCGATGCCGTCACGGACGCAGCCGGGCACGGTGGGCTCCCTGAGGACCCTGGGGTGGTTGGAGCCGGGGGCGGTTGCCGCGCCGAGGGGGGTGCGGGAATCCCCGCCTTCCTCGCTCTGGTTCTCGGCCAGGAGATCGGTGACCTGCTTCTCCAGCTTCCCCTCGGAGAAGGTGTCCGCGGCGGTGGCCTGTCGGCCGCCCGCTGTGTCGTGGGGCGGCTTGTTGTCGCCGAGTGACGACAGCAGGACGGAGCCCAGCCCCAGGGCTGCCACCGTGAAGACGGTCCCCAGAACGGCGATCCTGCGCCGCCCGTTCCGCGTGCGCTCCTTGCGGCCCGGTCCGGTGGTCGAAGAGCGAGGGCGCCCGGCGGGCCGGTCGGCGGGCGTCGATGTTTCACGTGAAACACGCGCACCGCTGTCGTCCTCGGAAGCGGAGCGGGGAGCACTGACCGGCGCCGCCTCCTCTGCGGCCTCGGGCTCCGTGGCGTTCAGCAGAGCCTCGGCGGCGAGTGCGGCATCGATGCGGCCTGCGACGTCGGCGGGCATGCGCGGCGGGCCCGGCAGCGTGCCCAGCAGGCCGCGGATCTCCTCCAGGGAGGCATAGACGTCCGCACAGAGCTCGCAGTCGTCCAGATGACGGCGTACGTCGGTGCTCCGGGACGGCGGGAGAATGCCTTCGGAGAGGTCGGAGATCTCCGCGACGTCCGGGTGCCCGGCCATGTCTGTCGTCGACGTCACGCTCGTCCACCTCCGCCCTTCACTGCAGCTGAGTCGCTCGGTCCTGTGTCCGGCGGTCCCGTTCGGCGTGGTCCCGCTGCGGGTGGGACGGTTGGCTCTTGCGTCCGGTTCCGTTCCCCGCCCGGGTTCTTGTCCTTGCCGCCGCTGTCCGGCCGTAGATGGGTGAGCAGCGGCAGGAGTCTGGCTCTGCCGCGTGCGCATCGGCTCTTCACCGTGCCGGTCGGCACGTCGAGGATGCGGGCCGCCTCCGCGACCGGGTAGCCCTGCATGTCCACCAGGACGAGCGCCGCGCGCTGGTCGGTCGGCAGGGTGCCCAGGGCTTCGATGAGCTGCCGGTGGAGATCGTTGCGCTCGGCGGGCGCGGAGGCCGACTCGTGCGGCTCCAGCAGTTGCTCGAGGCGCTCGGTGTCGTCGACGGGAGAGGTCTTCCGGGAGGCGACCTTGCGGGCGCGGTCCAGGCAGGCGTTCACCGTGATCCTGTGCAGCCAGGTTGTGACGGCCGACTGGCCCCGGAAGGTGTGGGCGGCCCGGTAGGCGGAAACGAGGGCGTCCTGCACCGCGTCAGCGGCCTCCTCGCGGTCCCCCAGCGTCCGCAGGGCGACGGCCCAGAGACGATCGCGATGCCGCCGCACGATCTCACCGAAGGCGTCGGGGTCGCCTTCGACATGGCGGGCGAGCAGATCCTGATCGCTTACTCCGTCGTACCCGGTGCCGTCTGCCATCGGCCTCCTTCCTCGAGGCAGATGCCGTCAGCTGGTCACCTTGATGTCCGCCACCCTGCCGCGCCACTTGCCGTCGTCCGACTGCATGGGCAGCTCGGTCAGCCACACCAGGAGGTAGCGGCTCTTGAGGGACTTGGGCTTGAGCTCCACTGTCGTCCCGGTGCCCTCGGCGACCTTGCTGTAGGCGTCGAAGGACGTCGGCTCCGAGCCCGCGTCCGCGCTCGCGCTGCGGAGCTCGACCGAGGTGTCCCCGACGAAGGTGACCTTCACCTTCCCGACCTGCTGGACCTTGCCGAGGTCGAGGATGACGCCGACGCCCGACTTCAGGCGGCCGAAGTCCGAGCTGAGGTAGAAGTCCGTCTGCCAGTACGTCGCCGTGCTGTTGTCGTAGACCTTCCCTATGTCGGACGGCTTCTCGGAACCGTCAGCGCCGAAGGGGTCGAAGTCGCGAGCACCGCTGATGGCGATGGGCTTGCCGCCCGCCGGCTTCTTCGGGCTCTTGTCGTTCCCGTCGTTGGTCTGCGTCTGCCCCGGGTCCTCGTTCTTGCCGCCCTGGTCCATGAGCGCGTCCGCGAGCTGCCAGCTACCGAGGCCCAGTGCGGCGATCAGAAGCGCGGACACGGCCCACTTCAGGGCCTTGCCCGTGCGGCTCTGCAGCGGGGGCGGCGGGGTCGGGACCTGCTGGGTGGCGCCGAGGCGCGGGGCCTGGCGGCCGTACGTGCCCTGCTGGTATGTCGTGCGCTGGTACTCGGGCGGGGCCGTGAACGCCGGCTCCGGCGGGCGGATGCGGGGCATCTCGCCGATCGCCTTCACCAGTTCCTCGGGCGTCGTGCACGGCGACTCGTGCCGGGAGGCGGTGGCACCGTCGTTGACGAGCGCGCGCATGGACAGCTCGGAGAGCCCGCGGTGCACACCGGCACGCACCTGGTCGGGTGCGATCAGGCCGATGTCCTTCGGCAGGCCCGACAGGCCGTACGCGTCGCTCTCGTACGGCCAGCGCTGGGTGAGCGCCGCATACAGCAGGGCGCCGATGGCCTCGGTGTCGGTGCGCTGCGGGGTGTCGGTCGTGATGCCGCGCAGGGCGGCGTTCACGGCGAGTCCGCGGATGCGCCACTGACCGGTCGAGGTGCGCAGCACGGCGTTGGGGTCCAGCCGCAGATGGGCGAGACCCTCACGGTGCGCGGCGGCCATGGCGGAGGAGATCTGACTGACCATCTGGTAGGCGTCGTACGGCTCCAGCGGCCCGGAGGCGAGCAGCGGCGTCAGCTCCGTCGCGTCGGGGAGCCACTCCTGGACGACATAGACGAGGTCGTTCTCCTCCACCGCGTCCAGCACCTGGACGAAGCGGGGGTCGCCGAGGAGCGCGGAAGAGCGTGCCGCGGCCAGCACCGAGCGGGCCCGTGAGTGGTCGGCGGGCAGGATGTGCACGCCGACGGCACGGCGGAGCTTCTCGTCCACGGCACGCCAGCTGCTGAAACCGTCCAGACGGGTGACGCACTCCTCGAGGCGGTAGCGTCTGGCGAGTTTGTGCCCACTGTGCAGTTCAGGCGGCGAGGTCGTTCCGGGCCCGTCGGTCCGGGTGCTCTCCTGTACCTCGTCGCTGTCCGTGTCCCGCTCCCGGTTCTTGGCCACCCCGTCGGCCGTGGACTGGTCCGCCTGCGCGGTCAGCGACGTGTCGTCGCTGTTGTCTGCCACGTCGACGGCAGCCGTACTACGTTCCGCCACCGTCGTTCCTGCCTCCCCATCCATGTGCGCGCCGGCCGGCATCCGTTGCGCGCCGTCCGACGCCGAAACCAATTGTGCCCACAGTCCGCCGCTATGCACGACACACGGCGGCTGACGATGGTTGTGCGCCTACCCCCCTACTCAGCGTCCCAGGCGTCCGCGGACCATGCCGACCAGCGAGTTGAGTTCCTCGATGCGCATGCGGCGGGCGGCGACGAAGAAGATCCCGAGGAGCACGGCACCGCCGGCCAGCACCCCGGCGATCGAGCCCGCGACGCCCTGGCCGAGGGTATGGCCGATGCCGTAGCAGGCCGCGCCGCTGAGCAGTGCGGCCGGGATCGACGCGATGCTCAGCCGGGCGTAGGTCCGCAGGACACGGGCGCCGTCGAGGTCACCGCCCAGCCGCTTGCGCAGTCGGCTCCAGGCGACGCCGACACCGATCGCGTACGCCAGGCCGTAGGAGGCGGCCATGCCGACCACGGCCCAGCGGGACGGGATGACGAAGTAGCAGACTGCCGACGCGCCCGCGTTGACCGCGGCCACGATGACCGTGTTGTAGAAGGGGGTTCGGGTGTCCTCGTAGGCGTAGAAGGCGCGCAGGACGACGTACTGCACGGAGTACGGGATCAGGCCGAGACCGAACGCCATCAGCATGAAGCCCATGTTGGTGGCCTCGCTGGTGCCCGAGGAGCCGAACATCAGCGTGCACATGGGGATGCCGAGCGAGAGGAAACCGAACGCGATCGGCACGATCGCGACCGCCGTGGTGCGCAGGCCCTGGGAGATGTCGTCGCGGACGGCGCCACCGTCGCCCTCGGCCGCCGAGCGCGACAGACGCGGCAGCAGAGCGGCCATGAGGGAGACCGTGATGATGGCCTGCGGCAGGCCCCAGATCAGCTGGGCGTTGGCGTAGGCGGAGAAGCCGGTGCCGTCGACGGGCGAGGCCTTGCCCGCCGCGGTGGACAGCCAGATGACGACCATGGCGCCCGCCTGGTTGGCGAGGACGAACAGGACCGTCCACTTGGCGAGCGTGATGGCCTTGCCGAGGCCCTGGCCCTTCCAGTCGAAGCGCAGCCGCAGCCGGAAGCCGGTCTCGCGCAGGTAGGGGATCATCGCCAGCGCCTGGACCACGAGGCCGAGCAGGACGCCGACGCCGAGGAGGCGCTGGCCCTCCGGCGGGATGGTCGTGACCTTCATCCCGGAGTCGGCCGCCGTGCCGTAGACGTAGATGAACATGCCCAGCGTCACGATGATGACGATGTTGTTCAGGACCGGGGTCCACATCATCGCGCCGAACTTCCCGCGGGCGTTGAGGATCTGGCCCATCACCACGTGGACGCCCATGAAGAAGATCGAGGGCAGGAAGTACTGGACGAAGGTGATGGCGACCTGATTCGCCGCGGGGTCGCTGGCGATCGACGGGGACATCAGGCGGATCAGGAGCGGCGCGCCGAAGATCGCGAGCGCGGTGAGTCCGCCGAGCGCCACCATGACGAGGGTCAGCAGGCGGTTGGCGTACGCCTCGCCGCCGTCTTCGTCGTCCTTCATGGCGCGCACGAGCTGCGGCACGAAGACGGAGTTGAGACCGCCGCCGACCGTGAGGATGTAGATCATCGTCGGTAGCTGGTAGGCGACCTGGAAGGTGTCACCGAGGAAGCCGACGCCGATGGCCGACACGATCAGCGCGGAGCGGATGAAGCCGGTGAGGCGGGAGACCATCGTGCCCGCCGCCATCACGGCGCTGGACTTCATGAGGCCCGCGGCGCGGCCGCCCTTCTTGGGGGCCGGCGAGGCAGCGGGCTCCGGGGCGGGGGGCTCTTCGACGAGGGGCGGCGTCGGAGCGGTCTGGCCGGGCGCACCGTACGGAGCCTGCGCCCCGTACTGGCCCTGTGCCGCGTACTGGCCCTGTCCCATCTGGCCCGGGGCCTGGGACGGGCCGGGGACCGACGGCTGCTCGTACGACGGGTGACCGCTGTTCTGCTGCTGGTCCCTGAAGAGGTGCGCGAAGGCGTCCGGCTCCTGGCGCGGCTCGCCCGCCTGGGAGACCAGATCGTCCACCCCCACGAACTGGGTGGTCCTGGGGTCGTCGCCGTACGGCAGGTGCCGCGTCGGGCCCTCCGGCTCCGGCGCGGGCGTCTGGGCCCACACCTGCGGGTCGGGCGCGTACGGCGACTGCGGCGGCTGGGCGTACATCTGCTGCGGCTGGTACGTGCCCGGAGGGGGCGGCGGGTGCGCGGCGCGGTCGTAGAGCGCCTCGGCGACCGGGTCCTGGGCGGAGAGGTCCTGTGCCCGGTAGGGGTCCTGGTCGTAGGCGTCCTGGAGGTACATGTCCGCGGGGGGCTGCGGCGGTACCTGGCCGTGCTCGGCCGGCGAGCCCTCGGGCCCACCCGACTCGGGGTAGCCCGGGCTGCCCGCGGCACGGCCGCGGTCACCGTCGTACGGCGCGTTCATGGTTACCCCACCTCATCGTCCCCGGCCCACCGGCCACGACATCTAACGGTCCACTCTCTCACCCGTGCCGGACGGGTCGGCGTTTTCCGCTGCGGTGTCCGGGGCCGGGTCACTCGGCTGCTCCGGGCCCTCTGCCCGTGGTCCGGCCCCGGTCTCCTGCTTGAGACGGTCGCCGGGGGCCTCGGGGTTCTGCGGAGCGCCGGCCGGGCCCTGCGGGCTGTCGGGGTCGTCGTCCGCCTCGGCGGTGCCGTCCTCGTCCGCCTCGCGGGCGGCGGCGCGCTTGCGCTGGGTGTACATACGGAAGCCGGCGAGGACCAGGAGCAGGACACCGCCGCCGATGACCAGCATCACGGTGGCCGTGACCTCGGTGACCTTCACGTCGAAGGTGACGGGGGCGCCGTACTTCTGGCCGTCCTCGGTGTACAGCTGCGCGACGACTTCCGCCCGGCCGTTGGCGTTGGCCGACGTGGGGAACTTCACCGACTGGGCGTGGCCGCCGTTGACCGTGACGCGCTGCTCCTCGAAGGCGTCTCCGCTGATCTTGAGTCGCGTGGGGTTCTTCGACGTGAGCCGCAGCTTCAGGTGCTCGACGCCCTGAACCAGGTTGTTCTGCACGGTCACGGGGATCGTGGCGCTGCGGCCGGAGAGCTTTGTATCCGACTTCTCGATCAGCTTGACCCCGTCGGTGAGCCCGTCGAGGTACGACTCGACGCCGTCGCGGTACCCCACCGCCTCGACGCCCCTGCCACGCCACGACGTGGACATCTCACGGTTCATGGCCCGCCCGAAGGGGGTCACCACCCGGGACTGGTCGGTGAGGATCACCTTGAAGCTGTCGAGCTTGCCCTGCGTCCTCGCGATCTGCTCGAAGCCGGCCCGCAGCAGCTCCTGGTTGCGCAACGAGGCGGGGTACGCGGAGGTCGACGGCACCTTGGTGTTGGCCGCGGGGTCCGGCTTGGCCTTGGCGGCGTCCGCGAGGTCCTGCGACTCGGACCAGTTCCCGCTCTGGAGGGTCGCCAGCGCCTCGGCCATGGCCTGCGCCTGGCTCACGGAGGGCATGCGCTGCGGGGCGACGACGACACTGCGCTGCTTGCCGCTCTGCAGGCCGAGCGTCAGGCTCTGGGCCAGGAAGCGCTGCACGGCGCGTGTGGACGCGGAGGCCTTGGTCAGGTTGCCCTGGAACGCCGTGGACATCCTGGCATCCGCGACGACCGCCGTGGTGCCCCCTCCGACGGGCCGGGCCGCGGAGGGCGTGTACGCCAGGTTGTCCTGGAGGCTGTCGCTGCGGGCGATCACCTTGTCGGCGCCCGCGGAGGTCGCGACCTTCACGATCGACGGATCGACGGCGCCGTCCGCGGGCCAGGCGAAGTCGGTGGACGGCTTCACGTGGAGGATCGTCTCCACCGTGTCGTCGACGACGTCGGTGGCGTCCTTGAGGTGGCTCAGCGAGCCCGTCACGTTCGTGCCGTTGTGGGCGAGGGAGGCCAGGTCCGGGTCGCCGAAGGGCAGGGCGACGACCTCCTTGCCCGTGACGGCCTGCTGGAGCTCGGCGAGCCACTGCTTGGCGACCGCCTGGTTCCGGCCGGCGGTGGTGGTGCCGTCCTCGCCTCTGACCTGGTAGTTCCGCGTCATCGCGTCGACGGATGCCAGCAGGTCCGGGTCGATCACCCAGGAGATGTCGAGGCCCTTGCCCAGCGACACCATCTGGTCGAGACGGCCGCCCGGGGCGATCTCCTCGGCGAGGTCGTCGTTGCGGAAGACCGGCGTCTGCTGCTCGTTCGACCCCGTCTCGGCTGTCATATGGACGGTGGAGGTGAGCGGCCACATGAACGTGGTCTTCGTCTTGGTGCCGGCCTCCTCGGGCTGCCACGGCAAGAACGTGCGCTGGACCCCCAGGACCTGGTCCCAGGGCTGCGCGGAGGTCTCCCCGGAGAGCGCGACGGCCAGCTGGTAGACGCCGTCCGGGCCGAGGTCCAGCTCGTCGGCCGGCACGGAGATGTTGAAGGGTTCGGCGACGCCGGGGGTGAGCTTGGAGAACTTCTCGCTGTACTTGCCGCCGACTGCCTCGCCGCTGGGCCCCTGGACGTCGTCGCTCTTCTTGGCGAGGGCGTCGATGGAGGAGCGGGTGTCGAGCGAGGGGCCCACCCGCAGATCGACGTGGGCGCCGGTGACCGCCTGCTTGCCGTTGTTGGTGACCGTGCCCGACACGTTCACCGTGTCCCCCTCGGTGGGGGCCGTGGGGGTGAGCGAGTCGACAGCGACGGACACCGAGCCCGCGCCGGCTGCCGCCTGCGGGGCCTCCTGTCCGGCCGCGTCCGCCGGGGCCGCGGCGGGCAGCTGGAGCAGCCCGGCCAGCAGGGGCGCACCGGCGAGCAGTGCCCCGGTGCGCCGCAGCCACCGGCGGGCAGGTGAGGCACTGGTCCCCTGGAAGTCTGCCGCGTCGGCCACGCGCTTCGCCCGTCCCTCGTCGTCGTCAGTGGTCGTCGGAATGTGCGTCCACGCATGGTAACGATGCGCGCTGAGGGGAAGTGCCGCGGTCCGCTCCACAAGATCGCGGGCCGGCACCTTCCTGCCCGGTATGTGATCGTATAAAAGGGAGCGGCTCTTTACACCTCAAGGGCAGGTCTTGTGCGTCTATTCACGGACGAGTCCGCACGCGTCAATAGGGGGAGCCTGCGGCAGCCCGGGCCACGTACCCTCTTCTGTTGTGCCGAACGCCAACGAAGAAACGTCCAGTGCCCTCAGCCAGGTGCAGCACCGTGCGGTGAGTGAACTGCTGCGGGTCGCCCCTGTCGCCGACGTCCTCGCCCGCCGATTCCAGGAGGCCGGGTTCTCACTCGCCCTGGTCGGCGGCTCGGTGCGGGACGCGCTGCTGGGCCGGCTCGGCAACGACCTCGACTTCACGACCGACGCCCGTCCCCAGGACGTACTCAAGATCGTGCGCCCGTGGGCCGACGCCGTCTGGGAGGTCGGGATCGCTTTCGGCACCGTCGGCGCCCAGAAGGACGGCTACCAGATCGAGGTGACCACCTACCGTTCGGAGGCCTACGACCGGACCTCGCGCAAGCCCGAGGTGTCGTACGGCGACTCGATCGAGGAGGATCTCGTCCGCCGTGACTTCACCGTGAACGCGATGGCCGTCGCGCTGCCGGAGAAGGCATTCGTCGACCCGCACGGCGGGCTCGAGGACCTCGCGGCGCGTGTGCTGCGCACTCCTGGCACCCCGGAGGAGTCCTTCTCGGACGACCCGCTGCGGATGATGCGGGCCGCGCGCTTCGCGGCTCAGCTCGACTTCGAGGTCGCGCCCGAGGTCGTCACGGCGATGACGGATATGGCCGGGCGTATCGAGATCGTCTCGGCCGAGCGGGTGCGGGACGAGCTGAACAAGCTGGTCCTGTCCCCGTACCCGCGCAAGGGCCTGACGCTGCTCGTCGAGACGGGCATCGCCGATCGTGTGCTGCCCGAGCTGCCCGCCCTGCGCCTGGAGCGTGATGAGCACCACCGGCACAAGGACGTCTACGACCACTCGCTGATCGTCCTGGAGCAGGCGATGGCGCTGGAGGACGACGGTCCCGACCTCACGCTCCGCCTGGCCGCCCTGCTGCACGACATCGGCAAGCCGCGCACGCGTCGCTTCGAGGAGGACGGCCGGGTCTCGTTCCACCACCACGAGGTGGTCGGGGCGAAGATGACCAAGAAGCGCATGACGGCACTCAAGTACTCCAACGAGCTGGTGAAGGACGTCTCACGTCTGGTGGAGCTCCATCTGCGCTTCCATGGCTATGGCACCGGCGAGTGGACCGACTCGGCGGTCCGCCGTTATGTCCGTGACGCCGGCCCGCTCCTCGACCGTCTCCACAAGCTGACCCGCTCGGACTGCACCACGCGTAACAAGCGCAAGGCAACGGCCCTGTCGCGTGCGTACGACGGCCTGGAGGATCGGATCGCCAGCCTTCAGGAGCAGGAGGAGCTGGACTCCATTCGCCCGGACCTCGACGGCAACCAGATCATGGAGATCCTCGGCGTCGGTCCCGGCCCGGTCATCGGCCGCGCTTACCAGCACATGCTGGAGCTGCGGCTGGAGAACGGGCCAATGGAGCACGATGTCGCGCTGGCTGCGCTCAAGGAGTGGTGGGCCGAGCAGGAGAGCTGAGGCTGTGAAACGGGGTCATGTTTCACGTGAAACATGACCCCGCAGAAGACA
>NZ_JBHUQX010000210.1:0-15808 GCF_042674225.1 Streptomyces sp. NPDC056948 | reverse complement strand
CGGCGGCCGGACAGCTGCCGCTGCCGTTCTCCTTCTCCGGCGTGCACGTCCACCGCCGCGGCGTCGACGCGGTCCGGGCGCGGATCACCCGCGTCGGCGCCCGGAAGATCGTGATCGAGGCCGTCGACACGACGGGAGCCGCCGTGCTGACGGTCGGGTCCGTGCTGGCGCGGCCCATCGACGCACGAGCACTCGAAGCCGCCCGCGGTGACGGCCGCGGCACGGTACTCACGGTGCGGTGGACCGAGGCGCCCACCCCGGCCGCGTCCTCGACCGTCGAGTCGATGGCCGTGCTGGGCGATGGCCTGCCGGCCGTCGAACACCGCTACCCGGACCTGGCCGCTCTCGTCGCCGCGGAACCGGTTCCGGACTGTGTGGTGTGGCAGGTCGGGACCGACAACGCCACGGAACCCGTGACGGCGACGCACAAGCGAGTGCATGACACCCTGCGGCTGCTGCGTGACTGGCTCGCCGCGGAACGGCCGGCCGGCACCCGGCTCGTGGTGGTCACCCGCCGTGCGGTCGCGCTGCCGGGGGAGAGGCCCGACCTCACCGCGGCCGCCGTGTCCGGACTGGTGCGCAGCGCGCAATCGGAGAACCCGGGCCGGATCGTCCTGCTCGACCACGAGGGCGGCGAACTCCCGGCCGAGCTCGTATCGGCCGCCCTGGCGTCGCACGAACCCCAGGTGGCCGTACGCGGACACAAACTGTTCATCCCCCGCGTCGCCGAGACCGGCCGGGCGACGACCGGCCCCGCGACGACCGGTGCGGCCGAGGCCTTCGGTTCGGGCACGGTGCTGGTCACCGGCGGCACCGGCGGACTCGGAGCCGGGGTGGCCCGGCATCTGGTGACCGCCCACGGTGTTCGGCGGCTGCTTCTCGTCTCCCGCCGGGGCGCACAGGCCGACGGCGCGACGGAACTGGTGCGGGAGCTGACCGCGCTCGGAGCCGACGCACGAGTGGCCGCCTGCGATGTCGCCGACCGGGCCGCGCTGGAGGACCTGCTCGGCACCATCCCGGCGGAACACCGCCTGACCGGTGTCGTGCACGCCGCGGGCGTCCTGGACGACGGCACACTCCAGACCCTCACCGCCGAGCAACTGGCCAAGGTGCTCAAGCCGAAGGTCGACGCGGCCTGGAACCTGCACGAGCTGACCCGCACGGAAGACCTCGCCGCCTTCGTGCTGTTCTCGTCGGTGGCCGGCCTGCTCGGTGCTCCCGGTCAGG
Source organism: Streptomyces sp. NPDC056948 (assembly GCF_042674225.1). NCBI lineage: Bacteria > Bacillati > Actinomycetota > Actinomycetes > Kitasatosporales > Streptomycetaceae > Streptomyces > Streptomyces sp. NPDC056948. The sequence goes on along the minus strand of NZ_JBHUQX010000210.1, from coordinate 14,581 downwards.
GCAACTACGCGGCGGCGAACGCGTTCCTGGACGCGCTGGCACAGCAGCGGCACTCCGAAGGACTGCCGGCCGTGTCGCTCGCCTGGGGACCGTGGAACCCGGACCAGGGCATGACCGGGAACCTGGACCGTGCGGCGCTGGCACGCATGGCGCGGCTGGGTATCCGGCCGCTCGACGACGAGAACGCCCTGGTCCTGTTCGACCAGGCCGTGTCCACCGACGGCGCGGCGCTGTCCGCCCTCGTCGAGCTCGATCGTCCGGCGCTGGCGGCGCAGGCGCGTTCCGGTCTGCTGCCCGCCCTCCTGGGCACGCTGGCACCCGTAGCGGCGCGACGTGCGACCCCGACCGCGGCGCTGGCGCAGCGGCTGGCCGCCACCCCCGACGACCGGCGGGACGCGCTGGTGCTCGACTTCGTCCGCGCCCAGGCCGCGGCAGTGCTCGGGCACGACGCGGCGGACGCGATCGGACCCGAAGTGCCCTTCAGCGAACTCGGCTTCGATTCGCTGGGGGCGGTGGAGTTCCGTAACCGGCTCGCGAAGGCCACCGGGCTGTCACTGCCGTCGACGCTCGTGTTCGACCACCCGACCGCACTGGCGATGTCCGCGTTCGTCCGCTCCCGCCTCGAAGGCACCTCGAAACCGGCGACCACCCGACGCCGGGCATCGAGGGCGCGGCTCGACGAGCCGATCGCGATCGTGGGGATGAGCTGCCGGTACCCGGGCGGCGCCGCATCGCCCGACGGGCTGTGGGACCTGGTGTCCTCGGGCACGGATGCGATCACCGGGTTCCCGAAGGACCGCGGCTGGCCTCTTGACCGTCTGTTCGACCCGGACCCGGACAAGCCCGGCACCGTGTACACCCGCGAGGGCGGATTCCTCGCCGACGCCGGTGACTTCGACGCGGGCTTCTTCGGGATCGGGCCGCGTGAGGCGCTGGCCATGGATCCGCAGCAGCGGCTGTTGCTGGAGGCGTCGTGGGAGGCGCTGGAGGACGCCGGGATCGACCCCACGTCGCTGCGCGGCAGTGACACCGGTGTCTTCGCCGGCGTGATGTACCAGGACTACGCCATGGGCGAGCCCTCGGCGCACTCGTCCGCCGAGGGCCATCGGGTGACCGGTTCGGCGGGCAGTGTGGTGTCGGGTCGGGTCGCGTACACGTTGGGGGTGGAGGGTCCGGCAGTCACGTTGGACACGGCGTGTTCGTCGTCGCTCGTGGCGTTGCATCTGGCGTGTCAGGCCCTGCGTCAGGGTGAGACGTCGCTGGTGCTGGCCGGTGGTGTGACGGTGATGTCGACGCCGTTGCTGTTCGTGGAGTTCTCCCGGCAGCGTGGTCTGTCGCCTGATGGCCGGTGCAAGTCGTTTGCGTCCTCGGCTGATGGTGTGGCGTGGTCCGAGGGCGTGGGTGTGGTGGCGCTGGAGCGGTTGTCGGATGCTCGGCGGCTGGGGCACAACGTGCTGGCGGTGGTTCGTGGAAGTGCGGTGAATCAGGACGGTGCGAGTAATGGTCTGACGGCGCCGAATGGTCCGTCGCAGGAGCGTGTGATCGCGCAGGCGTTGGCCAATGCCGGTCTGGCCCCTGCGGATGTGGATGCGGTCGAGGCGCACGGGACCGGTACCACCCTCGGCGATCCGATCGAGGCGCAGGCGTTGATCGCGGCGTATGGGCAGGGTCGTGAGGAGCCGTTGCGGATCGGGTCGGTGAAGTCGAACATCGGTCATACGCAGGCGGCGGCCGGTGTGGCCGGTGTGATCAAGATGGTGCAGGCGCTGCGGAACGGTCAGTTGCCGCGGACGTTGCATGTGGATGAGCCGTCGTCGCATGTGGACTGGTCTGCGGGTTCGGTGCGGTTGCTGACCGAGTCCGAGGCGTGGCCGGTGACCGATCGGGTTCGGCGGGCGGGTGTGTCGTCGTTCGGGATCAGCGGCACCAACGCGCACGTGATCATCGAGGAGGCACCTGCCCCGCAGCCGACCACCGAGGCTCCTGTTCCGGAGGCTCCGGTTGCGTTGTTGGTGTCGGCCAGGAGTGAGGGGGGTCTGCGGGCGCAGGCGGAGCGGTTGCGGGCGTGGCTGCTGGAGCGGCCGGATGTGAACCTGGCTGATGTTGCCGCTTCGTTGGTGGCGTCGCGGGCGCAGTTGGAGTGGCGTGGCGCGGCCGTGGGCCGTGACCGCGACGAGCTGCTCGAGCGCTTGAGTGCTGTTGCTGGGTCTGTGGTGGGCGCGGGCAAGACGGCGTTGCTGTTCACGGGTCAGGGTGCTCAACGGGCCGGTATGGGCGCAGGGTTGTACAAGGCGTTCCCGGTGTTCGCGACCGCGCTGGACGAGATCTGTGCCCAGTTCGACAAGCTGCTGGGCCGTTCGCTGAAGGACGTCATGTTCGGCGGCGGTGATGGGGTGCTGGATCGGACGGAGTTCACGCAGCCGGCGTTGTTCGCGTTCGAGGTGGCGTTGTTCCGGCTGCTGGAGTCCTTCGGAGTGAAGCCGGATGCGCTGATCGGGCATTCCATCGGTGAACTCGTGGCGGCGCATGTCGCGGGTGTGTGGTCGTTGGAGGATGCCTGCCGTCTGGTCGCAGCGCGCGGCCGGTTGATGGGTGCTCTCCCCGAGGGTGGGGCGATGCTGGCCATCGCCGCGTCCGAGAGTGAAGTCACCCATGATCGTGTGTCGGTCGCGGCGGTGAACGCGCCCGGATCCGTGGTGGTCTCGGGCGACGAGGATGCTGTTGCTGAGGTTGAGCGTGAGTTCATGCGGGCGGGTCGGAAGACGTCGCGTCTGCGGGTGAGTCACGCGTTCCACTCGGCGCTGATGGATCCGATGCTGGAGGACTTCGCCGCGGTCGCCCGCGAGGTGACGTATCACGAGCCGGCGATCCCCCTGGTGTCCAACGTCTCCGGCGAAATGGCCGACCACGAGGTTCTGGACCCGTCGTACTGGGTCCGCCAGGTCCGCACGGCGGTCCGTTTCGCACCCGGCATCCAAACGCTCATCACCTCCGGCGTGCGTCGCTTCCTGGAGGTCGGCCCGGACGCCGTTCTGGCAGCGATGACCCGCCAGTGCCTGCCCGAGGACATCGAAGCCAGGTCGCTGGTGGCCGCCGCGGCACGTCGCGACCACGACGAGGCCGAACAGTTCGTGACCCTGCTCGCCCACGCGCACACCGCTGGAGTCGCGGTCGACTGGGCGCCGTTGGCCGGGGGGCGCAGGCCCGTGGCGTTGCCCACCTACGCCTTCCAGCACCAGCGGTACTGGCTCGAACCCGCGGCGGCCTCGCTCGGGGATCTGGGGCGCGCGGGTATGCGCTCGCTCGGGCACCCGCTGTGGGGTGCGGCAGCGTCGTTGGCGGGCAGGGACGAGTGGGTCTTCACCGGTCGGCTTTCGGCGGGGCTGCACGAGTGGGTGACCGATCACGTCGTGTTCGGTTCGGTGCTGCTGCCGGGGACCGGATTCGTGGAGCTGGCCCTGACGGCCGGAGCGCGGTTGGGCGTGCCGGCGGTCGCGGAGCTGGTGCTGGAGGCACCGCTCGTTCTCGACGGCACTGTTCCGGTCGATCTCCAGATGACCGTGGGCGAAGGCGACGACCTGGGCAGGCGCGGGTTCTCGATCCACTCGCGCCCCCTCGCCCAGGACGCCGGAACCGACCTGATGAGCGCGGGGCCCGATGGCTGGGAACTGCACGCGACCGGGCTTCTCGCCGCCGAGGCCGCGGCCGACGCCGCGGCCTGGACCGGGGAGGAGTGGCCGCCGGCCGGCGCCACGCCGGTGGAGTCCGCGTCGCTGTACGACCGGCTGGCGGAGTCCGGCTTCGGCTATGGACCGGTGTTCCAGGGCGTGAGCGCGGCGTGGACGCGCGGCGACGAGGTGTTCGCCGAGGTGTCGCTGGACGAGGCGACGCGAGCGCAGGCGCCGGACTTCGGTGTCCACCCCGCGCTGTTCGACGCGACGTTCCACGCGGCCGTCGACGGCCTCCTGACGGAGCTGCCGGACGGGCGGCTGCCGTTGCCGTTCTCCTTCGCGGGCGTACGGCTGTACCGGCGGGGGGCCGATGCGGTCCGCGCCAGGATCACGCGCTCCGGCGCCGAGACGGTCCGGGTCGACCTGGCCGACGACGCCGGGGCGCCGGTGCTGGCCGTGGACGCGCTGCTCGCCCGGCCCGTCGACGCGCGGACGCTGGAGGGTGCCCGAACGGCTGGTCGCAGCCCGTTGCTCGAGGTCGAATGGGTCCCGGTCCCGTCGGTGGAACCGCGGGGCGAGATCGGCACACGGCCGGTGAGCGTCGGCGTACCGGCCCCCGGCGTGGCAGAGCACTTCACGGACTTCGCGGACCTGGCGGCGTCCGGCCACCCCGACGGCGCCCCGGATGTGATCGTGTGGTCGGCCGGGAGTGCGGGGCCGGCGCAGGGCGATGTCCCCGGCACCGTGCGAGCGGCAGTGCACTCGGCGTTGGCGACACTGCGCGAGTGGCTGACCGACGGCCGGTTCGCCGAGTCCAGGCTGGTCGTCCTCACCCGGAACGCCGCGGGGCTGCCCGGCGAGGTACCCGATCTCGCGGCGGCGGCCGTGTGGGGCCTGGTGCGCAGTGCGCAGTCGGAGAACCCGGGCCGGATCGTGCTGGTGGACCACGACGGCACCGACCTCCCGGCCGAGGTGCTGCGGACCGCTGTGCAGGGCGAGGAACCCCAGATCGCCGTCCGTGCCGGGGCCTCGCTGATGCCCCGGATGGTGCGGGTCGCAGCGGCGCGGGAGCCTCTGGCGGCCAAGCCTGCCTTCGGCGACGGCACCGTGCTGATCACCGGCGGTACCGGCGGGCTCGGCGCCGTCGTGGCACGGCATCTGGTCTCGGCGCACGGCGTCCGGCACCTGTTGCTCGTGTCCAGGCGAGGTGCGCGGGCCACCGGAGCCGCCGAACTGGTGGCGGAGTTGGCCGCCGCGGGGGCGGACGCGACCATCGCCGCGTGTGACGTCGGGGACCGTTCGGCGCTGCGCGACCTGCTGGACACGGTTCCGGCCGAGCGCCCGCTGACCGCGGTGATCCACTCGGCCGGTGTGCTCGACGACGGCACGATCGAGACGTTGACGGCCGAGCAGGTGGACCGGGTGCTGGCGCCGAAGGTGAACGCCGCGTGGAACCTGCACGAGCTGACCCGCGAGCTGGACCTGTCGGCGTTCGTGGTGTTCTCCTCCGCCGCGCCCCACCTCGGTGGTCAGGGGCAGGGCAACTACGCGGCGGCGAACGCCGTGCTCGACGCCTTGTGCCGACGGCGCCGCAGCGAAGGACTGCCCGCGCACTCTCTCGCCTGGGGCCTGTGGACGCTCGGCATGGCCGCGGCTCTCGGGCAGGAGGGCAACGAGCACCTGGCCGAGCAGATCCGCGCACGACTCGGACTGGTCCCGCTCTCGGCGGACCAGGGCATGGAACTGTTCGACGACGCGCTGAGCACGGACCGGCCTCTGCTCCTGACGGCAGCGGTCGACCACGCCGCCCTGGCCGCACTCGGCCGGATCGGGCTGCTGCCCGCCGTGCTGCGCTCCCTCATCCGGGTCCCGGCCGGTGCACGGCGCGCGGACCGGAGTTCGCTGCTGCGGCGGCTCGCGGACGTCCCCGAAGCCGAGTGGGACGAGACGGTGCTCCAGGAGGTCCGGTCGATCGCCGCGTCCGTGCTGGGGCATCCGGAGCCGGACGCGGTCGGACCCGACATGCCGTTCAGCGAGATCGGGTTCGATTCGCTCGGCGCGGTGGAGTTCCGCAACCGCCTGGCGAAGGCCACCGGCCTGTCGCTGCCGTCGACCCTGGTGTTCGACCATCCGACGGCGGCCGCCGTGGCGGCGCACATCCGCTCCCGTGTCGACGGCGCGGGCTCCGGCGGCAGGAAGGTCGTCCGCAGGACGCGCGTGGACGAGCCCATCGCGATCGTGGGGATGAGCTGCCGGTACCCCGGCGGCGCCGCATCGCCCGACAAGCTGTGGGACCTGGTGGCCTCCGGGACGGACGCGATATCGAAGTTCCCCACCGACCGCGGCTGGGATCTGCGGCGGTTGTTCGACTCGGACCCGGACAAGTCCGGCACGGTGTACACCCGCGAGGGCGGCTTTCTCGGTGACGCGGGCGACTTCGACGCCGGTTTCTTCGGGATCGGGCCGCGTGAGGCGTCGGCGATGGATCCCCAGCAGCGACTGTTGCTGGAGGCGTCGTGGGAGGCGCTCGAGGACGCCGGGCTCGACCCGACGTCGCTGCGGGGCACCGACACCGGTGTCTACGCGGGCGTCATGTACCAGGACTACGGATATTCGGTGCGGTCGGCCGCCGCAGCGGAGGGCTACCTGGCGACCGGCTCGGCCGGCAGCGTGGTGTCCGGCAGGGTCGCGTACACCTTCGGGCTGCAGGGCCCCGCGATCACCATCGACACCGCCTGTTCGTCGTCACTGGTGGCGATCCACACGGCGGCACAGGCACTGCGGCAGGGCGAGACGTCCCTCGCGCTCGCGGGCGGTGTCACGGTGATGTCGACGCCGTTGCTGTTCGTGGAGTTCTCCCGGCAGCGCGGTCTGTCGCCCGAAGGCCGCTGCAAGGCGTTCTCCTCCTCCGCCGATGGTGTGGCGTGGTCCGAAGGTGTGGGCGTGGTGGTGCTGGAGCGGCTGTCCGACGCCCAACGGCTCGGGCACGACGTCCTGGCGGTGATCCGAGGCAGCGCGGTGAACCAGGACGGTGCGAGCAACGGTCTGACCGCGCCGAACGGCCCGTCGCAGGAGAGCGTGATCGCCCATGCGCTGGCCAGCGCCGGCCTGGCCCCCGCGGATGTCGACGTGGTCGAGGCGCACGGTACCGGCACCACGCTGGGCGACCCGATCGAGGCGCAGGCGCTGATCGCGGCGTACGGGCAGGACCGTGAGGAGCCGCTGCGGATCGGTTCGATCAAGTCGAACCTCGGCCACGCCCAGGCCGCCGCCGGTGTCGGTGGCGTGATCAAGATGGTGCAGGCCCTTCGGCACGAGCAGCTCCCACGGACGCTGCACGTGGAGGAGCCGTCGCCCCACGTGGACTGGTCGGCCGGCTCGGTGCGGCTGTTGACCGAACCCGAGCCCTGGCCCGCGACCGGCCGCGTACGCCGAGCCGGTGTGTCCTCCTTCGGGATCAGCGGCACCAACGCCCACCTGATCATCGAGGAAGCTCCTGCCCGACGGCCGGCCGCCTCCGCACCGGCGACCCCCGCACCGGCCGCCGACCCGGCCACAGCGGTGCCCGTGCTGGTGTCGGGCAAGAGCGCGGACGCGTTGCGTGCGCAGGCGGCCACGTTGCATCGATGGCTGTCCGAGCGCCCCGACGCCGACCTGGCGGATGTCGCGTCCTCGCTGCTGGCATCACGGGCGCAACTGGAGTGGCGGGGCGGTGTCGTCGCCGGTGACCGGGACGGTCTGCTGACCGGTTTGGCGGAGCTGGCGGCCGGTTCGGCCTCCGGCGGTGTGGTCTCCGGAGCCGTCGGCTCGGGCAGGACCGCGTTCCTGTTCACGGGTCAGGGTGCTCAACGGGCCGGTATGGGCGCCGGGTTGTACAAGGCGTTCCCTGTCTTCGCGACCGCGCTGGACGAGATCTGCGCGTCCTTCGATCCGTTGCTGGGTCGTTCGCTGAAGGACGTGATGTTCGGCGGCGGTGACGGGGTGCTGGATCGGACGGAGTTCACGCAGCCGGCGTTGTTCGCGTTCGAGGTGGCGTTGTTCCGGCTGCTGGAGTCTTTCGGAGTGAAGCCGGATGTGCTGATCGGGCATTCCATCGGTGAACTCGTGGCGGCGCATGTCGCGGGTGTGTGGTCGTTGGAGGATGCCTGCCGTCTGGTGGCGGCCCGGGGCCGGTTGATGGGTGCTCTGCCGGAGGGCGGCGCGATGCTGGCCGTCGCCGTGTCGGAGTCGGAGGCGGCCGAAGCCGTCGCCCGGTACGCGGACGGGGTGTCGATCGCCGCGGTGAACAGTCCGGCCTCGGTGGTCCTGTCCGGTGACGAGGAACCGGTCGCCGAGCTGGAACAGAGGTTCGCCGACCAGGGCGTCAGGACCTCGCGCCTGCGGGTCAGCCACGCCTTCCACTCGGCGCGGATGGAACCGATGCTCGCCGAGTTCGCGGCCACGGCCGAGGGCCTGACTCATCACCGGCCGCGGCTCCCGTTGGTGTCGAACCTGTCCGGGAACATCGCCGGGGACGAGGTGCTCGACCCGGCGTACTGGGTGCGGCAGGTGCGCGGCGCGGTGCGCTTCGCGCCCGGCGTACAGGCCCTCTTCGCATCCGGTGTCCGCAGGTTCCTGGAGGTCGGCCCGGACGCCGCGCTCGCGGCCATGACCCGCCAGTGTCTGGAGCAGGAGGAAGCGACGCCACGGTCGGTGGTGACGGCCGCGGCACGGCGTGACCACGACGAGGCCGAGCAGTTCCTGGCGTTCCTGACCCGGGCGCACACGGCCGGTGCCGACGTCCGCTGGGACGTGCTGTTCGCCGGGCGTCCGGCGTCGCGTGTCCCCCTGCCCACGTATGCCTTCCAGCGTCAGCGGTTCTGGCTGCACCCCGCTCCGGACGGTGTCGCCGGTGGCTCGTTCGGCCATCCGTTGCTGACCGGTGTGGTGCCCGTGGCCGGCCGCGACGAGTGGGTCTTCACGGGCAGGCTGTCGCTGCGGACCCACCCGTGGATCGCCGATCACGCGGTGTTCGGGTCGGTGCTGATGCCGGGCACCGGCTTCCTCGAAATGGCCCTGGCGGCAGGCGCACACCTCGGCCTGGAGACCGTGCGGGAACTCCTGCTGGAGTCGCCGCTGGTGCTCACCGACGACGTCGAGGTCGACGTCCAGGTCACCGTCGGCCCGCTCGAGGAGGACGGCTGCCGGCGCATGGCGGTCCACTCCCGCGAGGTCGACGGCCCTTCCGCCGACACCGCCGCCGCATGGGCGCCGCACGCCCGCGGGGTGCTGGAGTCCGTGTCCGACGCGCCGGCGTGGAGTGGTGACAGCCGGCCGCCGTTGGGGTCGGACCAGGTGGACCGCGAGTTCCTCTACGACCGGCTGGCGGGGCTGGGCTTCGGCTACGGCCCGGTGTTCCAGGGGGTGTTCGGGGCCTGGACCCAGGGTGACGAGGTGTTCGCGGACGTCTCGCTGGACCAGGTGACGGCCGCGACCGCCGGCGAGTTCGGTGTCCACCCGGCCCTGCTCGACGCGACCCTGCACGCCGCCATCGACGTACTCACGCGGGACACCGCCTCGGGGCGGATTCCGCTGCCGTTCTCCTTCTCCGGGGTGACGGTGCACCGCCGGGGCGCCCATGCGGTCCGTGCCCGCATCCGCCACAGTGGCGACCAGGTGCGCATCGACGCCGTCGACGGCACGGGCGTCCCCGTCCTCACCGTCGATTCGCTGCTGGCGCGTCCGGTCGACGCCCGTGCGCTCGACGCCGCCCGGGGCAGCACCGGCCCGGCGCTGTACGGCATCGAGTGGGTCGAGGCGGCCCCGCCGACGGCTGTGCGTGCCGCGGGGACGGCGGTGCTGGGATCGGCCCCGCTTCCCGGAGTCGACCAGCGGTACGCGACCGTCGCGGACCTGGCCGCCGCAGAGGAGCTGCCGGACCTGGTGGTCTGGCACGTCGACGAAGCCGGACCGGTGGCCGATGACGTCGCCCGGGACGTGCGCGAGCGGGTCAACGCCGTGCTGGAAGTGCTGCGTGGCTGGCTCGCCGAGGACCGGCTGGCCGCCACCCGGCTCGTGCTCGTCACCCGCAACGCGGCCGGCCTGCCCGCGGAGACGCCGGACCTGCCGGCGGCCGCCGTGTGGGGCCTGGTGCGCAGTGCGCAGTCGGAACACCCCGGCCGGTTCGTCCTGGTGGACCAGGTGTCCGCCCTCTCGGCGGACACGGTGGCGATGCTGACGGCCATCGACGAGCCACAGGTCGCGGTGCGGCGAGACGGCGTCCTGGTGCCACGCGTCGGCCGTACCACCGCGACACGGGAGGCCGCCGCCTCGTTCGGCGAGGGAACGGTGCTGATCACCGGCGGTACCGGTGGTCTGGGCGCGGTCATCGCCCGCCATCTCGCCTCCGCCCACGGTGTACGGCACCTGCTGCTGGTGTCGCGCCGTGGTGCGGCCGCGGCCGGCGCGGTCGAGCTGGTCGCCGAACTCGCCGAGCTGGGCGCCACCGCCAGGGTGGCGGCCTGTGACGTGACCGATCGGGCGGCGCTGCGGCGCATGCTCGACACCGTCCCGAGGTACGAGCCGTTGACCGCGGTGGTGCACGCGGCCGGTGTGCTGGACGACGGCACGATCGACACCCTGACGGCCGAACAGGTGGACCGGGTACTGGCGCCCAAGGCCGACGCGGCGCTGCACCTGCACGAACTCACCCGTGACCTCGACCTGTCGGCCTTCGTGATGTTCTCCTCGGCAGCACCACTCCTCGGTGGCCAGGGACAGGGCAACTACGCCGCGGCGAACTGCGTCCTGGACGCGCTGAGCAGGCGACGCCACAGCGAGGGCCTGCCCGCGCACTCCCTGGCCTGGGGACTCTGGACGATCGGCATGGCCGAGGCGCTGGGGCGGGAGGGCAGCGAGCACCTGGCGCGTCAGATCCGCACCCGCCTCGGCCTCGAGCCGATCGGCGTGGAGCAGGGCACGGCCTTGTTCGACGGCGCGCTGGCGACCGACGAGCCGGTCGTGCTGACCGCCCTGCTCGACAACACCGCCCTGGCGGCACTCGCCGTCGGCGGCATGCTGCCCAGCGTGCTGCGCGGCATCGTCCGGACGCCTGCCCGGGAACGCCGGACCGAGGCCGGTTCGCTGGCACGGCGACTGGCGGACCTGCCCGAGTCCCGACGCGAGGGTCACGCCGTGGAGGAGGTCCGGGCCCTGGCGGCGGCGGTCCTCGGACACAGCTCGACCGACGCCGTCGACGCCGAAACCCCGTTCACGGAGCTCGGGTTCGACTCCCTGGGCGGCATCGAGTTCCGCAACCGGCTGGCCAAGGCCACCGGACTGACCCTGCCGCCCACCTTGGTGTTCGACCACCCGACGGTGCGCGAGGTCGCGAAGTTCGTGCTCGCCGAGGCCGAGGCCGGGAGCGCGGGCGCCGACGGCCGGTTGACGCGGCCGACGGCCGGGGCGCGGGGGACCATCACCGACCTGGTGCTGGCCGCGCACCGGCGGGGTGCGGTCATCGACGCCATGCCCCTGCTGGTCGCGAGTTCGGCCCTGGTGCCGTCGTTCGCGGCCGTGGACGAACTGGCCGAGCGCCCCCGGCCGATGCCGTTCACCCGGGGCACCTCGGGACCGTCACTGATCTGTGTCCCCTCCTTCCTGGCCGGGTCGGGTGCGCACCAGTTCGCGCGGCTGGCACGGGAACTCGGCACGGACCACGCGGTGTCCGCACTGCGGCTGCCGGGGACCACGCCGGGTGAGGCGCTGCCGCGCTCGTGGGACAGCGCGATCGACTACCTGGCGACCAGCGTCGGTGACGACCTCGCGCACCGGCCGACGGTGCTCGTCGGGTACTCGATCGGCGGCGCGATCGCCCACGCGGTGGCACACCGGCTCGAGGAACGGGGCGCCCGGCCGGCCGGGGTGGTGATGATCGACACCTATTCCCCTGACGACATGGACCTCAACCACGCGGTGCTCGCCGACGCGCTCGGCGCCCTGCTGGACCACGAGCAGGCGAGGGCGCTGGTGGACGACAACGGCCTGATCGCCATGGGGAACTACGTCCGCGTCTACGGCGAGCGCAGGCCGCTGCCGATCTCGGCGCCCACGCTGAACCTGCGCGCGACCGCCGCGCTCGGCGGCACCCCCATCACCGATCCGGTGCCTGCCTGGCAGCACGACGGTCCGGTGGTGGAGATCGACACGAACCATTTCTCGATCATCGAAGAGGACGCACCACTCACCGCCAAGCGCATACGCGGCTGGCTCGATTCGACCATCCGTGGATGAGATCTCGGGAACGGAAACGATGACACAACGCCCTGAACAGCGTCCCGGCCGCGGCCGTTCGGCTCCCGGTCGGCTGAAGCGGAAGCTCGACCGCGTTCACTTCGTCCGTCGTGCGTGGGGCACGACCGAGGACGAGCGGACGGGGACCGAGGAATGCATGAAGCACGTCCCGCCGCCGCTCGACACGTACCACCGCGGCATCACCGTGCACGCGGACCGCGCCACCGTGTGGCGCTGGCTGTGCCAGATGCGCGTGGCCCCCTACAGCTACGACTGGATCGACAACTACGGCCGCACCAGCCCCCGCGAACTCACCCCCGGCGCGGACGACCTGGCGATCGGCCAGCCCATCCTGGTGATCTTCGAGGTGGTGGGATTCGAGCGCGACCATCACATCACCGTGCAGATCAAGCCCGGTCTGCGCTGGTTCTGGGGCAACACCTGCTGCACGTTCCGGGTCGCGGACACCGCCGACGGGAACGGCTGCCGGCTCCTGATGATCATGACCGTGCACGACCGGCCCGGCCGGCTCGGCAGAACGACCGGCCTGTACCACCTGCGGAAGTACTTCTTCCCCTGGGCCGAGTTCGTGATGGTGCACAAGCAGTTCCGCACCTTCAAGACGCTCGCCGAGAAATCGGTGAGGGAGAACCCGTCGAAGGAGGCCGGAAATGCCGGTGTCATTCCTCCTGGCTAGTTACCCGGTGCGCGGCTGGGCGCCCTTGGTGGCCCGAATACCACGCATCAACAACGAACTCCGGCAGGCGCCCGGAATCATCGAGGGCCGGGTCTTCGGCACGGGAGACCTGAAACCGCCGATCGGCGGCGCACCCGTTTTCCGGCGCTGGGCGCTGTTCGTGGCGTTCCGGTCCGACGAGGCGATGAAGGAATTCGAGCACTCCCGCACGGTGGAGATGTTCACCGACCGTGCACGCGAGGTGTGGCGGGCCTCCCTGGTCCCGACCAGGGTCGGCCGCGGCACCTGGCGCGGCTGGCGACCCGAGGTGGACGCGGTTCCGCACGACGACGCCGAGCCGGTGTTGTCGATGACGTACAGCCGCATCCGCACGAAGTACGTGCCGTCGTTCCTGTGGAACAACAAGCGCGTGGTGGACCAGCAGGCCGACACGGCCGGCCTGATCGCGCAGCTCGGCATCGCCGACGACCTCAGCGCCACCAGCACCCTGTCGATCTGGCGCAGCCAGGCCGACCTGGTCGACTTCGCCTACCGCCACTCTCCGGCGCACAAGGCCGTCATCAAACCGTCGCTGACGAAGTGGCAGACCCAGAACTTCTCGGCGCGATTCCGCATGACCGAGTCCTCCGGCACCTGGGACGGCCGTGACCCCGCCGTGGTCGCGCGGCTGGCCGCCGAGGAACTGAACCGGCTCCGCACCCCGAACCCCGACTCTTGAGGATGTCGCCATGGCCGTGCTGTCGTTCAACCCCGTCAACACCCCGCCGCCGGCGGAGGGTTTCAGTCACGCGACGCGAGCGCGCGGCGACATCATCCACCTCTCCGGTCAGGTCGGCGTCGACGAGTCGGGAGCGGTGGTCCCCGGCGGGCTCGCCGCGCAGACCGAACAGGCGCTGCTCAACCTCTGCCGCGCGGTCGAGTCGGCCGGAGGGCAGGCGGAAGACCTGGTCAGCGTCCGGTTCTACGTCGTGGACTGGAAGCCGGAACTGTTCGGCGAGCTGATGGCCGGCGGCCAGGCGGCCGGCCGGAAGTACCAGCTCCCCGAGGTGGCGGTGACGCTGGTCGGCGTGGCCAGCCTGTTCACGTCGGAGCACCTGATCGAGGTCGACGGCGTCGCGGTCGTCGAACCCGCCGACGGATAGCCGAGCGGCACGGCGACGCCGGCGCCGACCCCGGACCCCCGCAAACCGCATCTTTCGACAGATCAGGTGGATTCGATGTACGACGTGACGATCGTCGGCGGCAGCCTCGCCGGATGCTCGGCCGCCATCCTGCTGGGCCGCGCGGGCCTGCGGGTGGCGGTGCTGGAAACCCACAAGGACCCCGCGTACTACAAGCGACTGTGCACCGCCACCATCCGGTCCAGCTCCCTGCCGACGTTGCAGCGCCTCGGGCTCGACAAGAAGATCGCGGCCGCGGGCGGCATGCCGAGCCACGACGCGTTCCACGGCGACCACGGCTGGATACGCGATCCCGGCTCAGGCACAGGACCCGAGCACGGCTACAACCTGCAACGGCCGAAACTGGACCCGTTGGTCCGGCAGGCCGCCGCGGAGACACCCGGGGTCGACATGGTGCTGGGCGCCAAGGCCGTCCAGCTGTCCCGGGGCCCGCACGGACGGGTCAACGGCGTCATCGCCAAGGTGCGGGGCGAAGAACAGCTGTTCAGCAGCCGCCTGGTGATCGGTGCGGACGGGCGGGCCTCCACGGTCGCGGACCTGGCCGGCCTGGAGAGCAGGCAGTCGGCGAACGACCGCTTCATCTTCTTCGCCCACTACCGGGGCGTCGAGATCCGGCCCAAGGAGACCCTGCGGGCCTGGTTCGTCATGCCGGACGTCTTCCTCCTGGCCAGCTTCGGAGACGGCACCACGGTCATGGCCGTCGCCCCGGACAAGCGGAGCCTCCCGGAGTTCGAGCGGGACCGTGAGGGCTTCCTCCTGGG
>NZ_JBHUQX010000209.1:0-15820 GCF_042674225.1 Streptomyces sp. NPDC056948 | reverse complement strand
GGTGGTCCCGCGCGGCGGCGTCGAGCCGAAACGTGTCGTAGGGCCGGATCAGCGCGCGGCGCGGATCAGTTCCTCGTCGCCCGGATTCACGTCGCGCAGCATGCAGGTGAGGCGGGCGGTACACACCCTCTTGTCGCTTTCGTCCGTAATGACGATTTCGTAGGTGGCGGTCGAGCGTCCCCGGTGCACGGGTGTGGCCACGCCGGTGACGAGGCCGGAGCGTGCCCCGCGGTGGTGGGTGCAGTTCAGGTCGACGCCCACGGCGATCTTGGAGCTGCCGCCGTGCAGCATGGACCCGACCGAGCCGAGCGTCTCGGCCAGCACCGCGGAGGCCCCGCCGTGCAGCAGCCCGTAGGGCTGGGTGTTGCCCTCCACCGGCATCGTCCCGACGACGCGGTCCGCCGACGCCTCGAGGAGCTGGACGCCCATCCGGGTTCCGAGGTGGCCCGCGGAGAACAGGGCCAGGAGGTCCACGCCGAGCGCGGCGTACTCGTCGATGACCTCTTGCGGGAACTTCACATGCTGCTGCTCACCCATGGGGCCGGGCTCCGTTCGTCCTGGTCACTACGGCTACCTCTGTGACTGAGCAAACGCTCAGTCGGTGGCCGATTGTTCCAGACGCACCACGACGGACTTGCTGGCCGGGGTGTTGCTGGTGTCCGCGGTGGCGTCCAGCGGCACCAGCACGTTGGTCTCCGGGTAGTACGCGGCGGCACAGCCACGGGCCGTCGGATAGTGCACGACCCGGAAGCCCGGCGCCCGGCGCTCCACGCCGTCCTTCCACTCGCTGACCAGGTCGACGTAACCGCCGTCCGCCAGCTTCAGCGTCCGCGCGTCCTCGGGGTTGACCAGCACCACCCGGCGGCCGTTCTTGATGCCCCGGTAGCGGTCGTCGAGGCCGTAGATCGTGGTGTTGTACTGGTCGTGCGAGCGCAGCGTCTGGAGCAGCAGACGGCCCTCGGGCAGCTCCGGGTACTCCACGGGCGCGGCGGTGAAGTTGGCCTTGCCGGTGGCGGTGGGGAAGCGGCGCTCGTCGCGCGGGGCGTGCGGGAGGGCGAAGCCGCCAGGGCGAGAGGCGGAACCCGTCACGCGCGCGTTGAAGTCCTCGAAGCCGGGGATCACGCGTGCGATCCGGTCCCGGATCGTCGCGTAGTCCTTCTCGAACTCCTCCCAGGGCGTGCGGCTGCTCTCGCCCAGCACCCCGCGGGCCAGGCGGCAGACGATGGCCGGCTCGGACAGCAGGTGCGTGCTCGCGGGCTCCAGCCGGCCCCGGGAGGCGTGCACCATGCCCATCGAGTCCTCGACCGTCACGAACTGCTCGCCGCTGCCCTGGAGGTCGCGTTCGGTGCGGCCGAGCGTCGGGAGGATCAGGGCACGCGCGCCCGTGATCACGTGCGAGCGGTTGAGCTTCGTCGACACGTGCACGGTCAGCCGGGCCCGCCGCATCGCGGCCTCGGTGACCTCCGTGTCGGGGGACGCCGAGACGAAGTTGCCGCCCATGGCGAAGAAGACCTTCGCCTCGCCGTCGCGCAGGGCGCGGATGGCCCGTACGACGTCGTAGCCGTGCTCGCGCGGCGGCGCGAAGCCGAACTCCCTCTCCAGGGCGTCCAGGAACGCCGGTGCGGGGCGCTCGAAGATGCCCATCGTGCGGTCGCCCTGCACGTTCGAATGGCCGCGCACCGGGCAGACGCCCGCGCCCGGGCGGCCGATGTTGCCGCGCAGGAGGAGGAAGTTGACCACTTCCCTGATCGTGGGGACCGAGTGCTTGTGCTGGGTGAGGCCCATCGCCCAGCACACGATGGTGCGTTCGGAGGCGAGGACCATGCGCAGGGCGTCCTCGATCTCCTCGCGGGTCAGCCCGGTGGCCGCGAGCGTCTCGTCCCAGTCGGCGGCGCGGGCGGCCTCGGTGAACTCCTCGTAGCCGTGCGTGTGCTCCTGGACGAACGCCTCGTCGACCGCGCCCTCCGTGTCGAGGATCAGCTTGTTGAGGAGCCGGAAGAGGGCCTGGTCGCCGCCGATGCGGATCTGCAGGAACAGGTCGGTGAGGGCGGCGCCCTTGAGCATGCCCTGCGGGGTCTGCGGGTTCTTGAAACGCTCCAGGCCCGCCTCGGGCAGCGGGTTGACGCTGATGATGCTCGCCCCGTTGGCCTTGGCCTTCTCCAGGGCGGACAGCATGCGCGGGTGGTTCGTCCCGGGGTTCTGGCCCGCGACGATGATCAGGTCGGCCTTGTACAGGTCCTCCAGCAGGACGCTGCCCTTGCCGATGCCGATCGTCTCCGACAGGGCCGAGCCGGACGACTCGTGGCACATGTTCGAGCAGTCGGGAAGGTTGTTCGTGCCGAGCTCACGGGCGAACAGCTGGTAGAGGAACGCGGCCTCGTTGCTGGTGCGCCCGGAGGTGTAGAAGACGGCCTCGTCCGGGGAAGCGAGGGCGGCGACCTCCTCGGCGATGATGCCGAAGGCGCGCTCCCAGGTGACCGGCTCGTAGTGCGTGCCCCCTTCGGGCAGGTACATGGGGTGAGTGAGCCGCCCCTGCTGTCCCAGCCAGTAGCCGCTGCGGCCGGCGAGATCGGCGACCGGGTGCGCGGTGAAGAACTCGGGCGTGACCCGGCGCAGCGTGGCCTCCTCGGCGACCGCCTTCGCGCCGTTCTCGCAGAACTCCGCCTTGTGCCGGTGCTCCGGCTCGGGCCAGGCGCAGCCCGGGCAGTCGAAGCCGTCCTTCTGGTTCACGCTCAGCAGCGTCAGCGCGGTGCGCTTCACGCCCATCTGCTGCTGGGCCATGCGCAGCGTGTGCCCGATCGCGGGGAGGCCCGCTGCCGCGTGCTTCGGCTCGGCGACCTGCGGCGCGTCCTGAACCGGATCACTCTTGGGCGGCTTCGTCGCCATCGCACGCTCCCCTTCTACTGCGCTGTGAGACAGGTCTCCGATCCTCGCACGGGGTGCTGACACCGGGTGCGGGCGGGCTCGGGGGGATGCCCCGCCGAGTGCGCGGGGCCGGGGGCGGGGTCGAGTGTCAGTGGGGCGTGGCAGGATCGGGGGCGTGGCAGAGACAGCAGCGAAGACGACCGACAAGACCTCCGGCGGCAGCCGCCCGCGACTGATGCTCATGGACGGGCACTCGCTGGCCTACCGCGCGTTCTTCGCGCTGCCCGCGGAGAACTTCACCACCGCGACGGGCCAGCCGACGAACGCGATCTACGGCTTCGCGTCGATGCTGGCCAACACGCTGCGCGACGAGGAGCCCACGCACTTCGCGGTCGCCTTCGACGTCTCCCGCAAGACCTGGCGGTCCCAGGAGTTCACGGAGTACAAGGCGAACCGCTCCAAGACCCCGGACGAGTTCAAGGGCCAGGTCGAGCTGATCGGCGAGCTCCTCGACGCGATGGGCGCCGCCCGCTTCGCGGTGGACGGCTTCGAGGCGGACGACGTCATCGCCACCCTGGCCACCCAGGCCGAGGCCGAGGGCTTCGAGGTGCTGATCGTCACGGGCGACCGTGACTCCTTCCAGCTCGTCAGCGAGCACACCACGGTGCTGTACCCGACCAAGGGCGTCTCCGAGCTGACCCGCTTCACCCCGGAGAAGGTATTCGAGAAGTACGGGTTGACGCCCGCGCAGTACCCCGACTTCGCGGCCCTGCGCGGCGACCCCTCCGACAACCTCCCCGGCATCCCCGGCGTCGGCGAGAAGACCGCCGCGAAGTGGATCAACCAGTTCGGCTCCTTCGCCGACCTCGTCGAGCGCGTCGAGGAGGTCAAGGGCAAGGCCGGCCAGAACCTCCGCGACCACCTCGAAGCGGTCAAGCTCAACCGCCGGCTCACCGAGCTGGAGCGCCAGGTGGAGCTCCCCAAGGGCGTCACCGACCTGGAGCGGGCCGCCTACGACCGCACGGCCGTCGCGGTGGTGCTGGACACCCTGGAGATCCGCAATCCCTCGCTGCGCGAGCGGCTCTTCGCCGTCGACCCCGGCGCCGAGGAGGCCGAGACCACCCCGGTCAGCACGGAGGGCGTGGAACTGCACGGCACGGTGCTCGGCACCGGCGAGCTGACCGGCTGGCTCACCGAGCACGGCACGCAGCCCCTCGGTATCGCCACGGTCGACACCTGGGCGCTCGGCACCGGCTCGGTCGCCGAGATCGCCCTCGCCGCGCCCGGCGGACCGGCCGCCTGGTTCGACCCCTCCCAGCTCGACGAGGCCGACGAGACGGCCTTCGCCGCCTGGCTCGCCGACACCGACCGGCCCAAGACCTTCCACAACGCCAAGGGCGCCATGCGGGTCTTCGCCGAGCACGGCTGGAGCGTCGAGGGCGTCAGCATGGATACCGCGCTCGCCGCCTACCTGGTCAAGCCGGGCCGCCGCTCCTTCGACCTGGACGCGCTGTCCCTCGAGTACCTGCACCGCGAGCTGACCCCCGCCGCCGCTGCCGACGGCCAGCTCGCCTTCGGCGCCGACGAAGGCGCCGAGGCCGAGGCCCTGATGATCCAGGCCCGCGCCGTCCTCGACCTGGGCCAGGCCTTCGAGGGCCGCCTGGAGGAGGTCGGCGCCGCCGATCTCCTGCGCGACATGGAGCTGCCCACATCCGCGCTGCTCGCCCGCATGGAGCGGCACGGCATCGCGGCCGACCGGGCCCACCTGGAGGCCATGGAGCAGATGTTCGCCGGCGCCGTCCAGCAGGCGGTGAAGGAGGCCCACGCGGCGGCCGGGCACGAGTTCAACCTGGGCTCGCCCAAGCAGCTCCAGGAAGTGCTCTTCGGCGAGCTGGCCCTGCCCAAGACGAAGCGGACCAAGACCGGCTACACCACGGACGCCGACGCCCTCGCCTGGCTCGCCGGCCAGACGGACAACGAGCTGCCGGTGATCATGCTCCGCCACCGCGAGCAGGCCAAGCTCCGCGTCACCGTCGAGGGCCTGATCAAGACGATCGCCGCGGACGGCCGGATCCACACCACCTTCAACCAGACGGTCGCCGCCACCGGCCGCCTGTCCTCGACGGACCCGAACCTGCAGAACATCCCGGTCCGCACCGACGAGGGCCGCGCCATCCGCCGCGGCTTCGTCGTCGGCGAGGGCTTCGAGTCCCTGATGACGGCCGACTACAGCCAGATCGAGCTGCGTGTGATGGCCCACCTCTCCGAGGACGAGGGCCTGATCGAGGCCTTCACCTCGGGCGAGGACCTGCACACCACGGCCGCCTCCCAGGTCTTCGCGGTCGAGCCGACCGCGGTGGACGCCGAGATGCGCCGCAAGATCAAGGCCATGTCGTACGGCCTGGCCTACGGACTGTCCGCCTTCGGCCTCTCCCAGCAGCTGAACATCGAGGCGGCGGAGGCCCGCGCCCTGATGGACGCGTACTTCGAGCGGTTCGGCGGCGTACGGGACTATCTGCGCCGCGCGGTCGACGAGGCCCGGGCGACGGGCTACACGGCGACGCTCTTCGGGCGCCGCCGCTACCTCCCCGACCTCAACAGCGACAACCGCCAGCGTCGCGAGGCGGCGGAGCGGATGGCCCTCAACGCGCCCATCCAGGGCACGGCGGCCGACATCGTGAAGATCGCCATGCTCAAGGTGGGCGGCGCGCTGAAGGAGGCCGGGCTGGAGTCCCGGATGCTGCTCCAGGTGCACGACGAAATCGTGCTGGAGATCGCCCCGGGCGAGCGCGCGGCCGCCGAGGAACTCGTCCGCCGCGAGATGGCGAACGCGGTTCACCTCCGTGTCCCGCTGGGCGTCTCGGTGGGCGCGGGGGCGGACTGGGAGTCGGCGGCGCACTAGTCGGGCAGCGGACGACGCGGGATGCCCTCGGCCGAGTGCAGAACTGAGCGCAGGGCCGAGGGCACCCGCCACCCCGTCCCCACGGAAACCGTCACTCGCGTGGCCCCCGAGAAAGGGCCACCGCCCTGGACGGTGGCAAGGATGCGGGCATGGGTATACGCACGCTCCTCAGCCGCACGGCACCAGGCGTGGCACTCCCGCCGGCCTCGCCCTTCGCGGCCGACGCCAGCACGCTCCGCGTCCCCGTCACTCTCACCGCGGCCCTGCGCCACGCGACGGCGGACCTCCGGCAGCGCCTGGCTCGCGGACGGCGGCCGGCCGATCCCGCCGGCGCCGCTTCCGGGTCCGCCGTCACCGGTCCCACCGGCACCGGCGACCCTTCGGCGGTCGCAGACCTGCAGGCCGGCACCGGCATCGACCGCGTCGGCGACCTGCCCGCCGTGCCCGACCGGACCTCACGCCCCTGGGCCGACCGGGCCCGCGGCTACCTGACCCTCGTCCTCACGCTGCTCCCGCGGCCGCGCCCCGCCCACACCACCATCACCGTGTACATCGCGACCACCGAGTCCCTCAGCGAGCGGCCGGACGGCTCGGCTCCGTATCGCCGGCACGGTCAGGGCCGACGAGGGCCGGAACCGGGCGCCGCGCCCTGACCACCACGGCGTACAACAGCAGCGCCGGGACGAGCCCTGCCCCCGCGCCGAAGCACACCGTCGGAATGATCTCCCACGGCTTCGCGGCCGAACCCCAGTAGGCCCACCACCGGGCCGCCCGCTGCACCGCCCCCACCAGCGCGAAACCGCCGATCACGGCACCCGCCGCCCAGCGGTCCCGTGTCGCCAAGGCCGGGATCCCCACCGGTTCGCGCACCGGCGCCTGTCGCAGCGCGCGCACCACGAACACGGCGATCACCACAGCGGCCACCGCCGAACCGCCGTACTGCAGGTACCAGTACAGCGGCGAGCCCGCCACCTCACGGCCCAGCACCGGAAACAGCCGCATCCCCCACCGGTCGAGGTGCGTGAACGCGTCCCACACGACGTGCGTCAGCGCGCCGAGCACCGCGGACACGTACCACCGCACCACCAGGGAGGGCGTCACACGCGCGCGTGGCGCCCCGCATCGCACCAGGGCCGCCACCCGCCCCTGACGGGCCCGCGGCAGCAGCGCCACCAGCGGCTCGCGCATCAGCAGCCACAGCCCCACCAGCGCCCAGGTGATGAGCACATCGACCGTGAACACCCCCGGAAACGCGTGCGTGACGTCACCGAACTCCATCGCCCCGGACCACACACTCGCCGCGTAGTAGGTCATGTCGGGCGCGAAGGAACCCGCCACCAGGACGGCGGGCACCAGCGGGCCCCGGCCGGTCCCGTCGGTGCGTACGGCGGGCAGTACGGCTGCCGCGTGGCTCAGCGTGAACGGCAACTCTGCTCCTAGTGACGGTCGTTGCCAGGCGATCGGACCGCCCAGTATGCGGGATGCCGAACACCGGCCTCCCGCCATGCTCGCCGCATGACCAACCGGTGAAAACCGGGCACGAACGGGTGCCCGAGCAAAGCAAGTTGCCGTAGGGTCGCCAGGGTCACCGTGCCGGGGACGAGAGACATGCCCGTCGGAGGGCAACCACTCGGGCCGGTCGATCGTCACAACAGAGCGAACGCAACAGAAGAGCGCGAACGCAACAGAAGTGCGCGACAGGCAGAGACGGGCGCTGGGGCGTCCACGGGAGGGGTTCACTCTATGGCGGCGCAATTCGGCAGGAGGCTGCGCAAGGGGGCGGCAACCACCGCCGTGGCCGCGGTAGCGGTCGCGGCGCTGTCCGCCTCCCAGGCTCCGGGCGTGAACGACCACGGCAGACAGGCCGCGGCGGACGCCACGCCCTCACCCGACGCGAGTAACTCCGACGGCAGCGCCACCGGCAACTCGCCGTACTACACGGACCTGCCGCCGCTCAAGAGCCCGAACCCGTCCCCGAGCACCGGAACCGGCCCCGCCGCCCCCGGCACCACCGAGTCGGGCATCCCCGCGACCGTCCTCGACGCCTACAAGAAGGCCGAGACCGCGCTGAACGAGGCCAAGCCGGGTTGCAATCTGCCCTGGCAACTCCTCGCCGCCATCGGCCGGGTGGAGTCGGGCCAGGCCCGCGGCGGCCGTGTCGACGCCGACGGCACGACCCTCTCGCCCATCCTCGGCCCGCAGCTCGACGGCAACGGCTTCGCCCTCATCAGGGACACCGACGACGGGGCCTACGACGGCAACAGCTCCTACGACCAGGCCGTCGGGCCCATGCAGTTCATCCCGTCCACCTGGGCGTGGGCGGGCCGCGACGGCAACGACGACGGCAAGAAGGACCCCAACAACGTCTACGACGCGGCGCTCGCCGCAGGCCACTACCTGTGCCGCAACAACTGGGACCTGTCCGACCAGAACGACCTCGACCGCGCGATCCTCAGCTACAACAACTCGCGGGAGTACCTGAACCTGGTCATGCGCTGGGTGGAGTACTACCGCAAGGGCACGCACGAGATCCCCGACGGCACCGGCACGCTGCCCGACAACCGCAGCGACGACGGGGCCGGGGCGAGCCCTTCGCCCTCCTCCCCGACCACGCCCAACACACCGACCACACCGGCTCCGGGGGGCTCGAAGCCCAAGCCCAGCCCCAAGCCCGAGAGGCCCGGCGGCGGCACGACGACCCCGAAGCCGCCCACCGACCCCGGCACCACCCCGACCACGCCCCCCTCGACGCCTCCTCCCACGAACACCGACACGGTGGACCACCTGGAGGACGCCGGAACGGCCAAGCTCACCGCCATGGCCGGCGACGCGTTCACCAAGCGGATCAGCACCCGCGCCGAGACCAAGGCCGGCAAGGCCGTCGGCAAGGTCAGGGTCCGCTTCACGATCATCGGCAGTACGGACACCACCTTCACCGGCGGCGAGAACGTGGCCACGGTCGCCACCAACAGCTCCGGTGTGGCCGTCGCTCCCGCCCTGCGGGCGGGGGAGAAGACGGGTGAGGTCACCGTCCGCGCCACCGTCGTGGGCCGCACGGTCGCCGGGCTCGACTACACGGCCACCGTCACCGAGCGCGCCGCCGACGCCCTCGCCCGCACCGGTGACGCCGCGCTGACCTGCGCCCCGGGCGGCGAGTTCGCCAACCAGGTCGAGGTGAAGGCCACGTACAAGGGCGCCGTCGCCGACGGCGTCGCGGCCACCGCCACGCTGATCAAGTCGGCGGACGACCCGACCGCCACCGACAAGGGCCCCTACTTCAAGGACGCCGACGGCAAGGCCGTCCGCACCCTCAAGGCCCTGAAGACGGACGCGAAGGGCCTGCTGAAGCTGCCGAAGCTGTACGCGGACGACACCACCGGCACGTTCCTGCTCCGCATCAACACCGCGGGCGGAGCGACTCTCACCGTCGAACTGACCGTGGCGGCGGCCGAGACGTCCTCGCCGAGCCCGTCGGCAAGCCCCAGCGCGTAACTCCCGAGCAGCACCGGCGACGCCCCTCCGCAGGGAGGGGCGTTCGTTGTGTGTGCAACGTGTTCTCATCTCCGCTTCTCGTTGCTACGGTGCCCAGAAACCTGACGGTGTATCAGTTCAACCCGTGGGGAGGCCCCGTATGCGCACCCTCGTCGCCGCCGTCACCGGTCTCGCCGTCGCGTTCGCCGTGGTCCTGACGCTGACCGCCCTCGGCTCCCCCTCGGGCGGGACGTCCCCGAAGCCGCTGCTGACGACGGTGCCCGCACACCCCTGACCGCCCGCCCGGGAGGGAGGCCGAGATGCGCCGCAAGGCCGCTCTGATCCTGCTCGCCCTCGCCGTGTTCTTCGCGGCACTGTCCCCGCTGCTGCGCTGGTACGCCTTCCCGCGCCTCGCCAAGGTCCCCGCGAACCAGTACCAGGACATGGTCCTGGAGGCGCGCGACGCCACCCTCCTGGACTACGGCACCATGCGGGCCCGCAAGGTCCCCAAGGTCACCATCGTGCAGACCCTCAAAGGCAACGTCGAGGCCTCCGAGAGGATCGAGGAGTCGGCGGGCCGGGACGTGGTCGTCTGGGACGGCCTGTCCTACGTCGTCGGCCCCGACGGCGAGATGGTGTCCAAGATCCCCGAGCGTTACATCTTCGACGCCCACACCCAGGAACCCGTCCACGCCACCGGCGAGACGGTCGACGGCGACCCGGTGCGCCGCGAGGGCATCGAGTTCAAATGGCCGTTCCTCACGGAGAAACGGGCCTACCAGTACTTCGACGCCCAGGCCCGCGTCACCGCCCCCATCCACTACCAGGGCACCCGGAACTTCCGCGGCCTGGAGGTCTACTACTTCGAGCAGACCATCCCCTGGACCAAGGTGAAGATCCCGAAGACGCTGCCCGTGGAGGGCCTCACCCCCGAGTCGGTCGCCCAGACCGGCACGACCCGCTGGTACACCACGGTCCGCAAGTTCTGGGTCGAGCCCCTCACCGGCGCCCCCGTCTACGGCGAGGAACTCCACAAGGAGGAACTGCGCGGCGGCACCCTCCTCGGCGACCGCGACAAGGTGACCGCGTTCGCCGGCCACGTGAAGATGCGCGAGGACTACATCACGCACACGGTCGACCTGGTGAAGTCCCAGCGCCTGCTCGTCCTGCTGATGACGTCCTGGCTGCCGTGGGGCTTGCTCACCCTCGGCGTCCTCCTGCTGGCCCTCGCGCTGTACCTGGAGGCCCGCGGCCGCCGCCCCTCCGGCCCGGCTCCGGCATCGGCGGAGGAGCCGTCACAGGTCAGCGCCTGAGCCGGGCGTTGGTGTACCGGGTCGGCTCGGCACCCGCCGGGTCCTCCGGCCACGGATGCTTCGGATACCGCCCGCGCAACTCCGCCCGTACGCCCTTGTAGCCCTCCCGCCAGAACGAGGCGAGGTCGGCGGTGACGGCGGCCGGCCGCCCGGCCGGGGACAGCAGATGCACGAGCAGCGGCACCCCGGCGACCCGGGGCGACTCCTGCAGCCCGAACATCTCCTGCAACTTCACCGCGAGCACGGGCTGCTCGGGCCGGGAGTAGTCGACGCGGATCTTCGACCCGCTCGGCACGGCCATCCGCTCCGGGGCGAGCTCGTCGAGCCGCCCGGCCTCCCCGGAGGCCCAGGGCAGCAGCCGGGCGAGCGCCTGACCGGCATCGATCCGCGCCAGATCGGCCCGCCGCCGGGCCCGGCCGAACTCCGGCTCCAGCCACTCCTCCACGCGCGCGTGGAGCGCGTCGTCACAGACATCGGGCCAGGGCTCACCGAGGTGCAGCCGCAGAAAGGCGAGCCGCTGCCGCAGGACATCGGCATCCGCCGACCACCGCAGCAGCCCGAGCCCTTCCCGCCGCAGCCCGTCCAGCAGCGCACCGCGTACGAGCCCGGGATCGGCGTCCCTCAGCGACCGCACCGTCAACTCCACGGCCCCCAGCCGCTCCACCCGTCGCGCCACGACGTCCCCACCGTCCCAGCACACCTCGTCCCGCTCGTCCAGCAGCGCCCCCGCGGCGAGCCGGGCGATCCCCTCGTCGACCACGGCCCCCGACTGCACACGCGCGTGCCCCTTGCCGACGGGCCGGTCCGCTACGGCGACGGCGACCCAGTCCGCCCCTCGCAGCCCGCTGCCCTCGC
This sequence comes from Streptomyces sp. NPDC056948, assembly GCF_042674225.1. Classification (NCBI taxonomy): domain Bacteria; kingdom Bacillati; phylum Actinomycetota; class Actinomycetes; order Kitasatosporales; family Streptomycetaceae; genus Streptomyces; species Streptomyces sp. NPDC056948. Next base: position 4,414 of record NZ_JBHUQX010000209.1, on the reverse strand, counting down.
CGACCTCGGCCCGGGTCCCGGACACCATGAGGCACGACCCACCGTCGATCCTGGCAACGCGCTCGGGAAAGGCGAGAGCGGCAACGAGCCCGACCTGCCGGTCCTCCGAGGCATCCGCCCACGCCTCGACCGCTGCCGCTGCGTCTTGCGGCCAGTCACGGATGGGTGGGTGGGAAATCTCAGAACCGACGGCACGCAGCCGCCGAACCTCGCGACGCCACCGCGTGGCATAGGCGTCACCCTCGCGCCGAGCACGACGCAACGCACCCGCTAGATCATCGCCGTACTCCCGGGGCGCCTCCTCACTCAACAAGGCGACCACCTCCGAGGCCCGATCGACCCCCACGAACGGCACGGAGTCGAGCAACGCCCGCCCCAGCCGCGGATGCAGCCCCAGCCGAGACAGGGCGACTCCCCGCTCAGTCGCCCGCCCGACGGAGTCGACGGCCCCGACAACGCCCAGCACATGCCTCGCCGCCGCCATACCCCCGGAGGGCGGCGCATCGAGCAACGCCAGCCCTGACGCGTCAGGATCCCCCCAGCACGCCACCTGAAGCGCGAACGCCGTCAGGTCGGCCACCTTTATCTCCGGAGACGGAAAACGCGGCAGACGCGCATCCTCGGCCTCCGCCCAGCAGCGGTACACCGCCCCCGGCGCCTCACGCCCGGCCCGCCCCGCCCGCTGCCGCCCCGCCGCCTGCGACGCCCGTACCGTCGTCAGCGCGCTCAACCCGCGCGCGTGGTCGACCCGCGGCTCGCGCGCCAGCCCCGAGTCCACGACGACCCGCACACCCGGCACCGTCAACGACGACTCCGCCACGGACGTGGCCAGCACGACCCGCCGCCGGTCACCGGGGGCCAGCACCGCGTCCTGCACGGCGGCCGGCGCCCGCCCGTGCACCTGCAGCACATCGATGTCCCCGAGACCCCCGAGCTGCCCGGCCACCCGGGCGATCTCGCCCACGCCCGGCAGGAAACACAGCACGTCCCCGTCCCGCTCGGCCAGCGCCCGCCGCACCACCGACGCCACCTGCGTCAGCAGCGCCGGATCGACACGCATCCCGTGCGGCGGCCGTACGGGCCGCACCGGCGGCGTCCACACCACCTCCACCGGATACGCCGCCCCCTGGGCCTCCACCACCGGAGCGTCGCCCAGCAGCGCGGCCCACCCCTGCGCGTCGGTCGTCGCCGAGGCGGCCACCAGCCGCAGCTCGGGCCGCAGGGTCTGCCGCACGTCCCACAGGAACGCCGCCGCCGTGTCCGCGTCCAGATGGCGCTCATGGCACTCGTCGAGCACCACCACGTCGACACCGGTCAGCTCCTGGTCCCGCTGCAACCGCTGCACCAGCACACCGGTCGTGACGACCTCCACGCGCGTGTGCCGCCCGACGACCCGTTCCCCGCGCACGGTGTAGCCGACGCTCCCGCCGGGCTTCTCGCCCAGCAGCCACGCCATCCGCCGCGCCGCCGCCCGGGCCGCGATCCGCCGCGGCTCGGCCACGATCACCCGCCGCTCAGGGCCTCCCCCGAGAAGTCCTGCGAGGTCCAGGGGCACCAGGGTCGTCTTGCCGGTGCCGGGCGGCGCCACGAGGACGGCGGTGCCGTGCCCCTCCAGGGCGTCGTCGAGGGCGGGCAGGGCACCACGTACGGGCAGGGCGTCCAGAGCGTCGTAGCGGATCACGCACTCAGTCTCGTACGCACACGAAGATCGCCGTCCCCGGGATCAGGTTCCCGCGCAGCGGCGACCACCCGCCCCACTCGGACGTGTTCCAGGCCGGCCACTCCGGCTCCACCAGGTCCACCAGGCGGAAACCCGACGCCGCGACGTCCCGGACCCGGTCGCCGAGCGTCCGGTGGTGCTCGACGTAGACCGCGCGGCCCTCTTCATCCTGTTCGACGTAGGGCGTGCGGTCGAAGTACGACCCCGACACCGACAGCCCCTCCGGCCCCGGCTCGTCCGGGAAGGCCCAGCGGATCGGATGCGTGACCGAGAAGACGAGGCGGCCCCCGGGCCGCAGCACCCGGCGCACCTCCCGCAGGACCAGGCGCGGGTCGGCCACGAAGGGCAGCGCCCCGTACGCCGAGCAGACCAGGTCGAACGAGCCGTCCGCGAAGGGCAGCGCACCGGCGTCGGCGCACACCAGGGGGAACGGTCCGCCGATGCGCAGCGCGTGCTGCAACTGCCGGTGCGAGATGTCCAGGGCGACCGGCCGGGCACCCTGGCCGGCCAGCCAGCGCGCGCACTGCGCCGCGCCCGCGCCGATCTCCAGGACGTCCTTGCCCTTCAAATCCTCCGGCGGGCCGAGCAGCTCGGCCTCCACCTCGTCGAGGCCCTCGGGCCCCCACACGAACCGGTCGTCGCCGAGGAACGTGCCGTGCTCGACCTGGTACTCGTCCGCGTTGCGGTCCCACCAGCCACGATTGGCGCGGGAGCTCTCCGTGACCCCGGCGGTACGCCGGGTCGCCTCGGGTTCGGACGCTTCGGGCTCTTGGATGATCGGCTCCCTCGTCATACTCTTCCGTCCAGCCTGCTCCGGTGGCTTCACGAAGGGGCTCCGTACGGCCCGCGTGGCCTCGGAAGACAGGACTTGTGCCGGTTGTGCGGCGATCTGCCCCGGGTGGGCGGCTTCGCGCATTGACCCTGCCCGGCTGCCCCCGTATGCTACAAGTTGCGCTGCGAGCCTGCGCACCTCAGACGTAGCAGGTTGCGCTCGCATCTGTATGTATGTCCCCTCGGTTGTCGAGGCGCCACCCTTTGTACGTGTGGCGCTTCCTAGGCTGTCCGGCTTCTGCAGAGCGAAACGGGCTCCGGCGTAGCAGTACCTACGACTTCAATGTCCGTACCGGAGCCCTTTCCCACATGACGAGCAGCACCGAGACCACCGCAACGACCCCGCAGGTTGCGGTCAACGACATCGGTAACGAGGAAGCCTTCCTCGCCGCGATCGACGAGACGATCAAGTACTTCAACGACGGCGACATCGTCGACGGCGTCATCGTGAAGGTCGACCGGGACGAGGTCCTGCTCGACATCGGTTACAAGACCGAAGGCGTTATCCCGAGCCGCGAGCTCTCGATCAAGCACGACGTCGACCCCAACGAGGTCGTCGCCGTCGGTGACGAGATCGAAGCCCTTGTTCTCCAGAAGGAGGACAAGGAAGGCCGCCTGATCCTCTCGAAGAAGCGCGCCCAGTACGAGCGTGCCTGGGGCACCATCGAGAAGATCAAGGAAGAGGACGGGATCGTCACCGGTACCGTCATCGAGGTCGTCAAGGGTGGTCTCATCCTCGACATCGGCCTCCGTGGCTTCCTTCCGGCCTCCCTGGTCGAGATGCGCCGCGTCCGTGACCTCCAGCCCTACGTGGGCAAGGAGCTCGAGGCCAAGATCATCGAGCTGGACAAGAACCGCAACAACGTGGTCCTGTCCCGCCGTGCCTGGCTGGAGCAGACCCAGTCCGAGGTCCGCCAGACGTTCCTCACGACCCTCCAGAAGGGTCAGGTCCGTTCCGGCGTCGTCTCCTCGATCGTCAACTTCGGTGCCTTCGTGGACCTGGGTGGCGTCGACGGTCTGGTCCACGTCTCCGAGCTCTCCTGGAAGCACATCGACCACCCCTCCGAGGTTGTCGAGGTCGGCCAGGAAGTCACCGTCGAGGTTCTCGACGTCGACATGGACCGCGAGCGTGTCTCCCTGTCGCTGAAGGCGACGCAGGAAGACCCGTGGCAGCAGTTCGCCCGCACCCACCAGATCGGCCAGGTCGTGCCCGGCAAGGTCACGAAGCTGGTTCCGTTCGGTGCGTTCGTCCGCGTCGACGAGGGCATCGAGGGTCTGGTCCACATCTCCGAGCTGGCCGAGCGCCACGTGGAGATCCCGGAGCAGGTCGTCCAGGTCAACGACGAGATCTTCGTCAAGGTCATCGACATCGACCTCGAGCGTCGTCGCATCAGCCTCTCGCTGAAGCAGGCCAACGAGGCCTTCGGTGCCGACCCGGCCACGGTCGAGTTCGACCCGACCCTGTACGGCATGGCCGCGTCCTACGACGACCAGGGCAACTACATCTACCCCGAGGGCTTCGACCCCGAGACCAACGACTGGCTCGAGGGCTACGAGACCCAGCGCGAGGCGTGGGAGGGCCAGTACGCCGAGGCGCAGACGCGCTTCGAGCAGCACCAGGCCCAGGTCATCAAGTCCCGCGAGGCCGACGCCGCTGCTGCGGCCGAGGGCGGCGACGCCGCGGGTGCGGCTCCGGCCGCGAGCAGTGGCGGTGGCGGTTCGTACTCCTCCGAGGGCGCGGACAACTCCGGTGCGCTGGCCTCGGACGAGGCGCTTGCCGCGCTGCGCGAGAAGCTGGCGGGTGGGCAGAGCTGAACGCCCACTGAGCTGTAGCTCATGACTGAGGGCCCGCACCTTTCGAGG
>NZ_JBHUQX010000208.1:0-15985 GCF_042674225.1 Streptomyces sp. NPDC056948 | reverse complement strand
ACTCGTACGAGTCTCTCGGCGTGCCGCTGTTGACGGGGCTTCCTAGCGTGAGGTCATGAGCCACACAGCGATATTCCGGCCCCGCACCGTCGTCAGTTGCACGCTGCTGGTGATAGCCCTCTGCGCGGGCGTCACCGCCTGCGGCTCGGACGGCAACCCGCTCTCCCACCGCCCCTACGACGCGGCGGACCAGATCTCCTTCAACGGCCCCTCCGAGGGCCGTAAGAAGGCCGACCCGGACAAGCCCCTGGAAGTGGTCGCCGAGGACTCCGACGGGCGCATCACGGACGTCACGGCCCACGACGCCGCCGGACGCTATCTGGCGGGCGAACTCGCCGCCGACGGCAGCCGCTGGCACAGCACCGCACCGCTCGCCGCCAACGCCGGCTACACGGTCCGTGTGAGCACCGAGGACGAGGACGGGGCGCCCGGCCGCAAGGTCCTCACCTTCGACACCGGCAAGCCCACCACCAAGAAGCGCTTGGACGTCACCTTCGGCCCGAAGACGGGCACCTACGGCGTCGGCCAGCCCGTCACCGCAGAGCTGAGCCGGCCCGTCAAGGACAGGGCCCAGCGGGCCGTCGTCGAACGCGCGCTCAAGGTCTCCTCCATGCCCGCGGTGGACGGTGCCTGGCACTGGGTGGACGACAAGAAGCTCCACTACCGCCCGAAGGACTACTGGCCCGCACAGGCCACCGTCCAGGTCCGCAGCAACCTGGAGGGCATCAAGGTCGGCGACCGCCTGTGGGGCGGCGGCAAGGCCAAGCCGCTGACGATCAGCACCGCCGACAAGCTCATAGCCGTCACGGACGCCTCGGCCCACCAGATGACGGTCTACAAGAACGACGAGATCGTCCGCCAGATACCGGTGACCACGGGTATGCCCGGCTACGACACCCGCAACGGCGTCAAGGTCGTCCTGGCCAAGGAAGGCACCGTCCGCATGACCAGCGCCAGCATCGGCGCCTCGGACTTCTACGACCTGATCGTCCACCACTCCGTCCGGGTCACCAACAGCGGCGAGTACGTCCACGCCGCCCCCTGGTCGGTCGGATCCCAGGGTGCGGCCAACGTCAGCCACGGCTGCACCGGCATGAGCACCGAGAACGCCGCGTGGTTCTACGACACCGTACGCGAGGGTGACATCGTCAAGGTCATCAACTCCGGCGGCGACACGATGGCCCCCTTCGGCAACGGCTTCGGCGACTGGAACCTCGACTGGCAGAAGTGGCGCACAGGCAGCGCCCTGATCGGCGGCACCCCGGACGGCCCCTCGGCGGCAGACAGCGCCCGCCTACGCCCTCAGAGCGTCTGACCTGAAGGGGCGCGGGGAACTGCGCGAACAACCCCCACGCACCCGCACCCGCCACACAACCGGCAGCCCCGAGCCCTCAGGCGTTCAGGGCCTTCTTCTCCCGCAGCAAAGCGGCCAGGGCGGCCGCAAACTCCACCGGCTCCACCGGCAACGTCACAGCCGACTCCGCGCGACTCCAGGTCGCCAGCCACGCATCCTGCGGCCGCCCGATCAGCAACAGCACCGGCGGGCAGTCGAACACCTCGTCCTTGATCTGCCGGCAGAGCCCCATGCCTCCCATCGGCACGGCCTCGCCGTCCAGCACACAGACGTCGATCCCACCCCGGTCCAGCTCCTTGAGCACCGCATCCGGAGTCGCGCACTCCATGAACTCCACCACAGGGACGTCCGGAGCCGGCCGTCGGCCCGTGGCGAGCCGCACCTGTTCGCGGGTGTTGGAGTCGTCGCTGTAGACCAGCACCGTGGCGGTCGGCTGCATTGTTCCTCCGTGACGTCAGCGTCGTAAGGACAGGCCCGATGGGCGGGATGCTACTCCCTTGAACACCACGTCAACACCGGTACGACAGGCGAAGACACTCCGAACGGCACCCCCCGGAGTGAGGGCGGGATAAGCGACCGACATAATGTCGGTCGTGGCGACAGCAACGACAGCAGAAACCGGGCACGCGCACCCGTCGGTCAACCGGCCGAACCTCACCAGCGTCGGAACCATCATCTGGTTGAGTTCCGAGCTGATGTTCTTCGCGGCCCTCTTCGCGATGTACTTCACCCTGCGATCGGTGACGGGTCCCGATCACTGGAAGGAGATGGCTGCCCATCTCAACTTCCCGTTCTCGGCGGCGAACACCACCATCCTGGTGCTCTCCTCGCTCACCTGCCAGCTCGGCGTCTTCGCCGCCGAGCGCGGTGATGTGAAGAAGCTCCGGATGTGGTTCATCGTCACCTTCGTAATGGGTGCGATCTTCATCGGCGGTCAGGTCCTCGAGTACACGGAGCTGGTCAAGGAGGCGGGCCTGTCCCTGTCCTCCGACCCGTACGGCTCGGTGTTCTACCTGACCACCGGCTTCCACGGCCTGCACGTGACGGGCGGTCTCATCGCCTTCCTGCTGGTCCTCGGCCGGACCTACGCCGCCAGCAGGTTCACCCATGAGCAGGCGACCGCCGCGATCGTCGTGTCCTACTACTGGCACTTCGTCGATGTCGTCTGGATCGGCCTCTTCGCCACGATCTACATGATCAAGTAGCAGGGCCCGCATCCACGCGTGCTCGACGAAGCACGCATCCCAGAAGCATCGACGCAGAAGATCCTGACACCGGGGTAATCCGTGAAAAAGCTCTCCGCACGACGACGCCACCCGCTGGCGGCGCTCGTCGTCCTACTCCTCGCGCTGGCATGCACCGGGGGGCTGTATGCCGTGTTCGCACCGACGAGCCCGGCGAAGGCCGACGAAACCGCCCAGTCCCTCACCATCGAGGAGGGCAAGAAGCTCTACTCGGTCGGTTGCGCCAGTTGCCACGGCACCGGCGGTCAGGGCACCTCCGACGGGCCGAGCCTGGTGGGTGTGGGCGCCGCGGCCGTCGACTTCCAGGTGGGCACCGGCCGCATGCCGGCCGCCACCTCGCAGGGCCCGCAGGTCCCGGCGAAGAAGAACATCTACTCGCAGGCCGAGATCGACCAGCTCGCGGCGTACATCGCCTCGCTGGGCGCCGGTCCGTCCATCCCGACGGAGGAGCAGTACGGCCCCGAGGGCGCCGACATCGCCGAGGGCGGTGAGCTGTTCCGCACCAACTGCGCGCAGTGCCACAACTTCACCGGCAAGGGCGGTGCGCTGACGCACGGCAAGTACGCGCCGACCCTCGAGGGCGTCTCCGCGAAGCACCTCTACGAGGCCATGCAGACCGGCCCGCAGAACATGCCGTCCTTCCCCGACACCACGCTGTCGGAGGAGAACAAGAAGGACATCATCGCTTACCTCGACGCGGTCAACAGCGACAAGACCGAGAGCCCCGGCGGCCTCGAGCTCGGCGGCCTCGGGCCGGTCAGCGAGGGCCTGTTCGGCTGGATCTTCGGTCTCGGCGGACTGATCGCCGTCGCCGTGTGGGTCGCCGCCCGGACCGCAAAGGCCAAGAAGTCATGAGTAGCCAAGACATTCCAGAAGAGAACCTGCCCGCCGAGCACGCGGGACGTGACGAGCACGGGCACGACGCGGTGAGCGTCCCGGACGACAAGCACCCGTTCGCCGACCCGGGCCTGCCTCCCCACGAGCACCGGGTCCAGGACGTCGACGAGCGGGCCGCCAAGCGGTCCGAGCGTTCGGTCGCCCTGCTGTTCACGGTGTCGATGCTGGCCACCGTCGCCTTCATCGCCGCGTTCGTGGCGATCCCGGTCGACAAGTCGGTCTTCATCTTCCCGCTGGGTCACATCAGCGCGCTGAACTTCGCGCTGGGCATGACGCTCGGCATCGCGCTGTTCTGCATCGGCGCGGGCGCGGTCCACTGGGCCCGCACCCTGATGTCCGACGTGGAGGTCGCCGACGAGCGGCACGCGATCGCCGCGACGCCCGAGGTCCGCGAGAAGGTCTTCGCCGACTTCAAGCAGGGCGCCAAGGAGTCCGCGCTCGGCCGCCGCAAGCTGATCCGCAACACCATGCTCGGCGCGCTCACGCTGGTGCCGCTCTCCGGCGTCGTGCTGCTGCGCGACCTCGGCCCGCTGCCCGGCACCAAGCTCCGCCACACGCTGTGGTCCAAGGGCAAGCTGCTCGTCAACATGAACACGAACGAGCCGCTGCGTCCGTCGGACGTCGCGGTCGGCTCGCTGACCTTCGCCAAGCCCGAGGGCCTGGAGGAGCACGACCACGAGTTCCAGAACGAGATCGCCAAGGCCGCCCTGATGATCGTCCGGATCCAGCCGGACAACATCAAGGACAAGCGCGAGCTCGAGTGGTCGCACGAGGGCATCGTCGCGTACTCGAAGATCTGCACCCACGTCGGTTGCCCGATCTCCCTGTACGAGCAGCAGACGCACCACGTGCTCTGCCCCTGCCACCAGTCCACCTTCGACCTCTCCGACGGTGCCCGAGTGATCTTCGGTCCCGCTGGTCACGCCCTGCCGCAGCTCCGCATCGGCGTGAACGACGAGGGCTACCTCGAGGCGCTCGGCGACTTCGAAGAGCCCGTCGGCCCTGCTTTCTGGGAGCGCGGATGAGCACTGCACAAGAACGCCGCAAGGCGCCCGCGGGTGAGCGGGTCGCCGACTGGGCCGACGGCCGCCTCGGGATCTACTCCCTGGCCAAGGCCAACATGCGCAAGATCTTCCCGGACCACTGGTCCTTCATGCTGGGCGAGATCTGCCTCTACAGCTTCATCATCATCATCCTCACGGGTGTGTATCTGACGCTGTTCTTCCACCCGTCGATGAACGAGGTGGAGTACCACGGCAGTTACGTCCCGCTCCAGGGACAGCTCATGTCGGAGGCGTTCGCCTCCACCCTGGACATCAGCTTCGACGTCCGCGGCGGTCTGCTGATCCGGCAGATCCACCACTGGGCGGCGATCATCTTCCTCGCCGGCATGTTCGTGCACATGATGCGCGTCTTCTTCACCGGCGCGTTCCGCAAGCCGCGTGAGATCAACTGGATGTTCGGCTTCCTGCTGTTCGTCCTGGGCATGTTCACCGGTTTCACCGGCTACTCGCTCCCGGACGACCTGCTCTCCGGCACCGGTGTCCGCTTCACGCAGGGCGCGATCCTGTCCGTGCCGATCGTGGGCACGTACATCTCGATGTTCCTGTTCGGCGGGGAGTTCCCGGGCACCGACTTCGTCGCCCGGTTCTACTCGATCCACATCCTGCTGCTGCCGGGCATCATGCTCGGGCTCGTGGTCGGCCACCTGATCCTGGTCTTCTACCACAAGCACACCCAGTTCGCGGGTCCCGGACGGACCAACAAGAACGTCGTCGGCATGCCGCTGCTGCCGGTCTACATGGCCAAGGCCGGAGGCTTCTTCTTCCTGGTCTTCGGTGTCATCTCGGCCCTCGCCGGCATCGCGACGATCAACCCGATCTGGGTCCTGGGCCCCTACCGTCCCGACCAGGTGTCGACCGGTGCCCAGCCCGACTGGTACATGGGCTTCGCCGAGGGTCTGATCCGTGCGATGCCGGGCTGGGAAGTCAACTTCTGGGGCCACACGCTCGTCCTGGGCGTGTTCATCCCACTGGTGCTCTTCGGTGTCTTCCTCGGGATCATCGCCCTCTACCCGTTCATCGAGTCGTGGGTCACCGGGGACAAGCGCGAGCACCACATCCTGGACCGGCCGCGCAACGCCCCGACCCGCACGGGTGTCGGTGTCGCGTGGGTCACCGGCTACATCATCATGCTGATCGGCGGTGGCAACGACATCGTCGCCACGCACTTCCATCTGTCGATCAACTCGGTCACCTGGTTCGTCCGGATCGGGTTCTTCCTCGGACCGGTCGCCGCGTTCATCATCACCAAGCGCATCTGCCTCGGCCTGCAGCGCCGGGACAAGGAGAAGGTGCTGCACGGCCGCGAGTCGGGCATCATCAAGCGCCTGCCGCACGGTGAGTTCATCGAGGTGCACGAGCCGCTCAGCCAGGAGCAGATGTACACGCTCACGGCGCACGACCAGTACCAGCCGGCCGAGATCGGCCCGACGGTCGACGAGAACGGTGTCGAGCGCAAGGTGAAGGGCTCCGAGAAGCTGCGCGCCAAGCTCAGCGAGTCCTACTTCGGCGAGGGGGCCCAGATCCCGAAGCCCACCGCCGAGGAGTACCGGGAGATCACGAGCGGCCACGGCCACCACTGATCACTGCTTCGCCACGCCACACAAGGGCCTCGTCCGGTGTTCGGACGGGGCCCTTCGTGGTGCCCGGGGCTGGATAGGGTGGGACCACTGCTTTTACGTGACGTACGAGGACCCAGGAGCGGCTTATGAGCGCTGTGACCCCCGCTGGAGGCGACACCGCGGCGGGCCGCTCCTGGCCCGCCTTGCTGAACGGCCTGCTGGACGGCAGGCACCTGAGCGCGGACGACACCGCCTGGGCCATGGACCTGATCATGCGCGGCGAGGCGACCGAGGCGCAGATCGCGGGCTTCGTGGTGGCCCTGCGGGCCAAGGGCGAGACCGTCGAGGAGATCAACGGCCTCGTCCGGACCATGTACGAGCACGCGAACGTGATCGAGGTGCCCGGGGCGACGGTCGACATCGTCGGCACGGGCGGTGACGGCGCCAAGACGGTCAACATCTCCACGATGTCCTCGATCGTCGTCGCCGGCACGGGCGCGAAGGTCGTCAAGCACGGCAACCGGGCCGCGTCCTCGGCGTCCGGTGCCTCCGACGTGCTGGAGAAGCTCGGGGTCAACCTGGAGCTGCCGCTGCACCGGGTCGCGGAGGTCGCCGAGGAGGCCGGGATCACCTTCTGCTTCGCGGTGAAGTTCCACCCGGCGCTGCGCCACGCGGGCGCGGCACGCGGCCAGCTCGGCATCCGTACGGTGTTCAACGCGCTCGGCCCGCTGACCAACCCGGCCCGGGTGCGGTCCCAGGCCGTCGGTGTGGCGGACCCGCGCATGGCGCCGATCGTCGCGGGCGTCTTCGCCGAGCGCGGCAACTCGTCCCTGGTCTTCCGGGGCGACGACGGCCTGGACGAGCTGACCACCACGGCCACGTCCCGGGTGTGGATCGTCCGGGACGGCAAGGTGGCCGAGGAGGCCTTCGACCCGCGCGACGTGGGCATCGATCTGGTCCCGGTGGAGGCCCTGCGCGGCGCGGACGCCTCCTACAACGCCGAGGTCGCCCGCCGTCTGCTGGAGGGCGAGACCGGGCCCGTCCGCGACGCGGTCGTGCTGAACTCGGCGGCCGCGCTGGTGGCTCTGGAGCCGACGGCGGCACCGCTGGCCGACCAGATCCGTGCCGGGATGGCGAAGGCGGCGGAGTCGATCGACTCGGGTGCGGCGAAGCGGACCCTGGAACGCTGGGTGGCCGCGAGCAACACCTAGCGGATCCCGTACGGCGTCCCGCGATCCGGACTCGGGTTGCGGGACGCCGATCTTTTCGCGTACTTTCCTGATCAGGTCATGAGTGACAGTCATGAGGCCCCGGCCGACTGTCCGGCAACCCTCCGTCCGTGGCGGGGTGCCCCGGGTGAAGACCAGGCCGTAGGCAGCGAGGTCTGCGGCAAGCGCGTGACGAGGAGTTTCTCGTGAACCAGCGAATGCGATAGGGCCGCAGAGCCCCGCCTCCGCACCCCCTTCTTCCTTCACCCCCGCTTGTAGCCGTGCGTACCGCCGTACGTGCTCGCGGGAGGATTTCACCTGCCTTCACGGGAGTTCACCCATGTCTGTCTCCGCTGTCGCCGCCGACCAGTCCCTTTGTGCCTCGCTGCCCGTTCTCGGCCGGGATGTCACCGTGCCGCTCGTGACCGGGGGCGAGGTCACCTACGCCGCGCTCGACTACGCCGCCAGCGCCCCGGCGCTCCAGCGCGTCTGGGACGACGTCGCCGCCTACGCGCCGTACTACGGCAGCGTCCACCGCGGTGCCGGGTACCTGTCCCAGCTGTCGACCGACCTCTTCGAGAACGCCCGGCGGACCGTCGCTGAGTTCCTCGACTGCCGGGACGGTGACCAGGTGGTGTTCACCCGGTCCACCACCGACTCCCTGAACCTCCTCGCCGCCGCGCTCCCGGCCGACTGCCAGGTCTTCGTCTTCGAGACCGAGCACCACGCCTCCCTGCTGCCGTGGCGGAACGCGCGCGTCACCTACCTCGACGCCCCGAGCAGCCCGCGCCAGGCCGTCGAGACCCTGGAGCGCGCCCTCGCCGACCGAGAGCCCTACGGGCCGGCCCTCGTCTGCGTCACCGGCGCCTCGAACGTCACCGGCGAGCTGTGGCCCGTACGGGAGCTCGCGGCGGCCGCGCACGCCCAGGGCGCCCGGATCGTGCTGGACGCCGCCCAACTGGCCCCGCACCACCCGGTGTCCGTCGCGGACCTCGACGTCGACTGGGTCGCCTTCTCCGGGCACAAGCTGTACGCGCCCTTCGGCTCCGGCGTCCTGGCAGGCCGGGCCGACTGGCTGCGGGAGGCGGACCCCTACCTCGCCGGCGGCGGTGCCTCGCGGAGGGTGGCGCGGCGCACGGACGGCGGCGTCGACGTGGAGTGGCACGAGAGTGCCGCCCGCCACGAGGCCGGCTCCCCGAACGTCATCGGCGCCTACTCCATCGCCTCCGCCTGCACGGCGCTCACCGAGGCCGGGTTCGACAACCTGGTCGCGCGCGAGCAGTACCTGATCGAGAAGGTGCGTACCGGCCTCGCCGAGGTGCCTCAGGTGCGGATCCTCTCCCTCTTCGGTGACGACGCCCCGCGCGTCGGCGTCATCTCCTTCGTCGTCGAGGGCTGGAACAGCTCCCACTTCGCCGCCGCCCTCTCCGCCGAGTACGGCATCGGGGTGCGGGACGGGCTGTTCTGCGCCCACCCGCTCCTCCGGACGCTGCTGGGCAGCGACCCGCAGACCCAGGGCGAGTGCGGCGCACCGGAGGCGGCTCCCGGCGAGAAGTCCCTCAACGCCATCCGCGTGAGCTTCGGCGCGGGCACGCCCGACGAGCACGTCGAGCGGTTCGTCAGCGCCGTCAAGGAGCTGGTCCAGGACGGCGCGCGGTGGAACTACCGTACGGAGGACGGCCGTTGCGTTCCGGACACCTCCGCGTGAACTGGTAGCCGGGCGCCCAGCAGGATCATCCCCAGGGCGCGTTCGGTCGCGTCCGTGAGGAGTTCGGAGGCCCGCACCAGGGCCTCCGCCAGGGCCATCGGAGCCGGCAGGATGCCGCTGAACGCGTCCACGCCCGGCACCTCGTGCGCGCCCTCGCCGAGGGTGCCCGCGAGGGCCAGGACCGGGCGGCCGTGGAGCTTGGCCCGGCGGGCCACCTCGGCCGGGACCTTGCCGCGCGGTGTCTGGTGGTCCAGGGCGCCCTCGGCGGTGACGACCAGGTCGGCGCGGGCCAGGCGGGCGTCCAGGTCGAGATGGTCCAGCAGCACGTCGAAGCGGGGGAGGAGCCGGGCGCCCAGTGCGGCGAGGCCGGCTCCCAGACCGCCGGAGGCTCCGGTTCCGGGACCGTGGCGGAGGTTGGTGTCCGGGACGGCGACGTCGCGGGTGAGGACGAAGGCCCAGTTCTCCAGGCCGGCCGACAGTTCCTCGACCTGCACGGGCGTCGCGCCCTTCTGCGGGCCGAAGACCCGGGCCACGCCCCGCTCGCCGCACAGCACGTTGTAGGGGTTGCAGGCGACGAGGAACTCCACGTCCGCGAGGCGGGTGTCCAGGCCGGCCGGGTCGATGCGGTGCAGGCGGGTCAGCTCCCGGCCACCGAGAGGGAGTTCCTCGCCCCGGTCGTCCAGGAGCCGGGCCCCGAGCGCCTGGAGCGCGCCCGCGCCGCCGTCCGAGGTGCCCGAGTCGCCGCAGCCGACGAGGATCCGCCGGACGCCCCGGTCGAGGGCGGAGCGGATCAGTTCGCCGACGCCGTACGTGGTGGTGGCGCCCGGGTCGCGCAGATCGCGCGGGACGAGAGAGAGGCCCGCGACCGCCGCCATCTCCACCACCGCCGTGTCCCCGGAGCCCAGCAGGGCGAAATGGGCGCTGATGGTCTCCCCGACGGGGCCGGTGGCGGGCACGGTGACGAGCCGGCCGCCGGTCGCGGCGGCCAGGGCGACGGCCGTGCCCTCGCCGCCGTCCACCAGCGGAACCAGGTCGATCTCGGCGTCGGGCAGGACACGGCGGACACCCGCGGCGATGGCGTCGGCCGCCGCCTCCGCCGACAGGGACTCCTTGAAGCCGCTGGGGGCTACTACGACACGGGTCAGCATGAGGACTCCTCAACGGGTGACGGACACGCCGAGCAGCGGCCATACCGCGACGGCGAAGAACAGGACGAGCGTGGCGGTCAGCGGGGCCAGGAACGCGGACAGCCGCAGCAGGTCGCGCGGGGTGTAGGTGGGGGTGCCGGGGAGCTGCGCGAAGAGCGTGACCGGCTTGGCCGAGGCGGGCAGGGTGTGGCAGAAGCCCGCGGCGGCGGTGGAGGCGAGCGCGGCGGCGACCGGGTTGACCCCGACGCCGACAGCGGCGGCCACGACCAGCGGGACCAGGACCGACGAACGGGCCGAGCGGGACTGCAGGACCAGATGGGCCGCCGTACTGACGGCGATCACGATCGCCAGGAACACCACCGGCGACCCGCCCGTCGGCAGCCCCGAGACCAGCCACTTCGCCGCTCCCGAGTCGGCGAGCGCGACGCCCATCGCCATCGTCGCCGCCATGAACAGCAGCAGCGACCAGGGGACGGTCTTCAGTGCGTCCTTCAGACGGACGGTGCCGAGGGCGGGGGAGGAGGCGATGACGGCGCCGATCAGCGCGACCAGCGCGGGCGGCACCCGGTGCAGCGGCTCACTGCACCACAGCAGCACCACCGTGGCGAGGAGCAGGGTGCAGCGCTTCTCGGCCTGGCTCCAGGGGCCGGTCACCGGCTGCTCGCTGTGCTCCTGGATCTGCTCCGGAGTGATGCTGACCGGGCCGCGGCGGTCCGCCCGCCGGGTCGTCGTCAGCATCACCAGCTCGGCGGCCAGATGGGACGAGGCCACGGCCAGCGGCAGACCCAGCAGCAGCCACTCCGTGAAGCCGATGTGCTGCCCGGTCGTCTCCCACAGCACCGACACGGTGATCAGATGCGCGCCCGCGCCGATCAGGGTCGCCACCGCCGACAGAAGGATCACGGTCGGAAACAGCAACGCCAGCATCACGACCAGTCGCTTCCGGTCGGCGAGGACCTTCGCGAGGGCGAGGAAAACCGGTAGCGCGAGCGCGGCCCGGCCCGAGGTGGCGGGCACCGCGAACGCCGTGACGACCAGGGCGGCCGTCGTCAGGTGCACGAGCTGCCGTACGGTGCGTGCCCCACTGACCAGGAACACCGCCGCCCGGCCCGCGAGCCCGGTCCGGCTCACCGCTGCCGCCAGCACGAACGCGCAGATCAACAGCCACACCGTGGCATCGCCGAGCGTGCCGAACAGGGTGTCGCTGCTGATCACCCCGGTCACCGTGAGCGCGAGTCCGGCGCCCAGCGCGATGTAGGTGTCGTCGATCGACGTCC
Organism: Streptomyces sp. NPDC056948; assembly: GCF_042674225.1. NCBI lineage: Bacteria > Bacillati > Actinomycetota > Actinomycetes > Kitasatosporales > Streptomycetaceae > Streptomyces > Streptomyces sp. NPDC056948. The sequence continues at coordinate 4,526 of NZ_JBHUQX010000208.1, read as the reverse complement.
CGATCCAGGCACAGGTCGCGAACACGAACACGGCGAGCGTGAAACGGGCGTCGCCGCCGAGTCCCGGGAAGTTCCCGGGGATCGCGAGCAGCAGGCAGACGGTCAGTGCCGCGCACAGCGAGGCGGTGGTTCGCAGGTTCAGGGTCACGTCATCGAGAATCCGCCCGGGCGGTGAGTCGTCGATGAGCCGGAGATGAAGGGAACTTCACCCGGCGGGCAGCCGGTACCCCATCCCCCGCACCGTCTCCACCCGCTCCGCCCCCAGCTTCTTCCGCAGCGTCCGTACATACACATCCACGATGTTGGACCCCGGATCGAAGTCGTACCCCCACACATGGGACAGGATCTGCTCCCGCGACAGCACCTGCCCGGGATGCCGCAGGAACAGTTCCAGCAGCACGAACTCGCGAGCCGTCAGATCGACCGTCCGCTCCCCGGAACGGGCCCGGCGCGTGCGCAGGTCCAGGCTCAGGGAGCCCGACCTGAGCACCGTCACCTCCGGCGCCCGCGCCGCCGTACGGAGCCTCAGCCGTACCCGGGCGAGCAGCTCCTCGAAGCGGAACGGCTTGGTCATCCAGTCGTCGGCACCGCCCTCCAGGCCGGCCACCGTGTCCCGTACGGAGTCCCGCGCGGTCAGCACGATCACCGGCACCGACACCCGTGCCTCGCGCAGCTCGCGCAGGATGGTGAAGCCGTCCCGGCCGGGCAGCCCGATGTCCAGGACGACGAGGTCGAAGCCGCCGGTCAGGGCGTACTCGTACCCCGCGTCGCCGTCGGTGACGACGGTCGTGGTGAAGCCGTTGGAGCGCAGGCCCTTCTCCACGAAGGAGGCGATGCGCTCCTCGTCCTCGACGATGAGGATGCGGTTCACGTGGGGTCCCCTTCCGGTGCCCGGGGTGCGTGCAGAACGAGGGCGAAGGTGGCGCCGCCGCCGGGCGTGCCGTGGAGCCGTACCCGGCCCCGGTGGCCCTCGGCGATCGCCTTGACGATGGACAGCCCGAGGCCCGCGCCGGAGCCCCGGGCGCCGCGGCGGGCCGTGCCGCGCCGGAAGCGTTCGAAGATCACCTCGGTGTCCTGGGGCTGCACCCCGGGTCCGGAGTCGGCGACGTACAGCTCCAGGTCCGGGCCGTCGGTGCGGGAGCCGATGCGGATGGCCTGGCCGGTGGTGGTGTGCTGCACGGCGTTCTGCGCGAGCTGCACCATGGCCTGGGTGATCCGCTGCGGATCCAGCTCGGCCTCCAGGTCGGCGACCCCGTCGAGCCGCCAGTCGCGTTCGCCCAGGGTGCGGGCCTTGACGTAGACGTCGGCGGTGAGTTCGGCGACCTGGACCGGCTCGGGGGAGACGAAGTCGGGGCGTTCGGCCTTGGCGAGCAGCAGCAGGTCCTCGACGATGCGGCTCATCCGGTCCAGCTCGTCGGTGACCAGCCGGACCGTCTCCTCACGTTCGGCCGGATCGTCGCCCATCAGCTCCAGATGGCCGCGCACGATGGTGATGGGGGTACGCAGTTCGTGCCCCGCGTCGTCGACGAACTCGCGCTGGGCGGCGAAGGCCCGCTCCAACCGGTCGAGCATGCCGTTGAACGTCTCTGCGAGGGCGGCTATGTCGTCGTTGCCGTGCACCGGGATCCGCCGGGTGAGGCCCTGTTCGGTGAGCTGGGCCGCCGCGGTGCGTACGACCCGCACCGGTTTGAGGATCCGCCCGGCGACCGCCCAGGCGATGCCGACGGTCAGCAGCAGGGCGACCCCGGAGATGACGAGCAGCGTGCGGAACATGTCGTTCACCCGGGCCTGTTCGCGTTCCGGGTGGAAGGCGACGACGAACGCGGCGTCCGGTGCCCGGCCCTGCCGGGCCACGGTGACCTTCGCCCAGCGGATCTCGCCCTCGGGGCGCTGGAGCACCCCGGAGGACTCGGGCGAGTCGAAGACGGCGCGCTTGGCGGCGGGATCCCGGTGCAGGGGCAGGGCGACGGGCAGGTCGTGCTGCTGGCGGATCTGCCGGGGGCCGCTCCCCGCCCGGCCGACCAGGCCGATCAGCTCCTCGTCCGCGTCGGGGTACTGCCGTTCCAGGAACACCGTCAGCAGCCGGTTCGCGTCGGTGAACGGGCGGCCCGTCTGCGGATCCCCGCCCCGTTCCTCGAAGTTGGCGAACTCGCCGGTCTCCTGGGTGAGCAGGCGGTTGATCCGGTTGTCGACGTCCCGCAGCAGGAAGGAGCGGGTGGTCATGGCCACCGAGGCGAGCGCGACCGCCATCACGAGCAGCAGCCAGAGCAGGATGCGGACCCGGGCGGAGACGCGCCGCCGGCCGGGGTCAGTTGTCGGAGCCGGGTCCGTCGTCGCCCGATCCGTCGTCTCCGTTGCCCTGGCCGCGGTCGTCGTCATCATCGTCACCAGCCGAGCTGTCGGTCACCGGAGGCCGCGAGACGACCTCGTCGCCAGGCGTGGGTTTACGGGTGGGGCCGAGCGTGGAGGTGGGGGTTGGTGTGCCGCTGTCCAGCTCCACCTGCTGGGACGGGACCTTCGGCGACTGAGGGCTGTCCGTGAGGGCGTAGCTGGTCGCCGCGATGCCCAGGGGGATCAGCACGACCGCGGAGAGGGCGGCCATACGACGGGAGAATGCCATGCGCCTGATCCTGCGGACGGAACCCGCGGCGGATGATGAACCCCGGATGAAGAACTCTTCATCCGGAGCCAGTCAGGCCTGCAAGCCCTAGTTGTCCAGCCCGATCGAGAACGCCGCCTCCAGGTCGTGCTGCGAGTAGGTACGGAACGCCACGTGCGTGTCCGTGCCCTCCACGCCGGGGATCTTGCTGATCCGGCCGGGGATGACCTCGGCGAGGTCCTCGTGTTCCGTCACCCGGACCATCGCGATGAGGTCGTAGGTGCCGGTGACCGAGAAGACCTCGCTGACGCTGTCCAGCGCCGCGATCGACTCCGCGATCTCGGGGATCCGGTCCACGCTGGTCTTGATCAGGACGATCGCGGTGATCACGGCTGGTTCTCTCCCTCGGGGGCCGGAGCTGGGGCGGTCTTCACTCTAGTGGGGCCGGTGGGGCGGCCGTAGCGGACCGAGGCGTAGCAGAAGCCCAGACCGAATCCGACCAGGTGGGCGAGGTAGGCCACCCCGGGCCCGTCCGAGGCCCGCCCCGCCGCCAGCCACTGCAGTGCCGCCCAGAAGGGCAGCACGACCCAGGCCGGGAAGCGCACCGGCAGGAAGAAGAGGAACGGCAGGAGACTGGTCACCCGGGCACGGGGGAACAGGTACAGGAACGCGCCGAGGACCGCCGAGATCGCCCCGGAGGCACCGACCAGGGACTGCTCGGAATCCGCGTTGGCGACGGCGTACCCGAGCAGGGCCAGGTAGCCGCAGCCGACGTAGAACAGGGTGAACTGAACCCGCCCCATCCGTTCCTCGGTCATCGCCCCGAAGACGTAGAGGAAGAGCATGTTGCCGAGCAGGTGCACCCAGGTGCCGTGGACGAAGAGCGCCGTCACCGGGGTGAGGGCCGACCCGGGGGATCCCTCGAACAGTTCTGCGGGGATCACGCCCCAGTGCCGGAAGTAGGCCCGCTGCGCGGCGAGCACATCGTCGCCCGAGCCGTACGCCGGGCCGAGGCCCGAGGCGGGCCCGGCCAGGAAGACCGTGCAGCACAGGGCGATCAGTGAGTACGTCACCGGCGCCGACGAACCTCTGATCGATCCGCTCGCCCGAGCGATCGACGCACTCCACTTGCTGATCATGGCTACAGAGCATGACGTAACCGGACGCAACCGCACAGACCGCCTCGCCGCCGTGGACACGCAGGCGACGAGGACCCAGCAGGCCGTAGGGTTACGAGCCATACGTACCGGGGAAGCCGGTGGCGTCACGGACACTAGAAGGAAAGAGAACAGGCCACGATGACGGTTCCCCTGCCGACCGCCGAGACGCGGTGGCGCTGCACCCTCTGCGGCAACCTCACGCGCTTCGACGTGACCCGCTCGTCGAAGGTCGTCGAGTACGTCCACCTGGACCTGGCCGGAGAGGCGAAGGTCGAGGAGCGCGAGGTGCTCAGTGAGACCATCGAGTCGGTGCGCTGCCGCTGGTGCAACGCGGTGGACCAGGTGGAACTCGTGGACAGGCCGGGCGCCGGCTCCTGAGGGGAGCTGGCCCCGCACAGGCATTGGGGTGTGACGGATGGTGGAGACCACAGGCGGGGGGCCGGCCGACGGCGCCGCCGAGGTGCTCGACCGTCCGCTGCCCGACGGCGTGCGCCGCAAGGTCGTGCAGATCGTCTCCGACGGCTTCGGATCGCTGACGGTCGGCGAGCTGCCCGCACAGCTCCGACAGTACGCCCGGTTCGCCCCGAACCGCAGGGCCAAGTTCGCCGGCAACGCCATGGCCTCCGCGCTGGAGACCGACCCACTGTTCCGGCAGCGCATCGGGGAGAAGCTCAGAGAGGCCCAGCCGGAACTCGCCGGCGCCCTCGACTCAGGCTCCCCGCCCCCGGCCGCGGACCCGCTCGACGTGGCGGCCGCGGCCTACGTAC
>NZ_JBHUQX010000207.1:0-16076 GCF_042674225.1 Streptomyces sp. NPDC056948 | reverse complement strand
GGCGACCGCCTCTCCCTCCTCGACGATCTCGCCGCCGCGCATCACCGCCACCCGGTCCGCGAGCCGTCGTACGACCCCCAGGTCGTGGGTGATGAACAGCAGACCGCGCTCCCGGCTGCGGGCGGCCGCCAGGAGGTCGAGGATCTGGGCCTGCACCGTCGCGTCCAGGGCCGTCGTCGGCTCGTCCGCGATGAGCAGCGGCGGGTCGAGCGCGAGCGCGGCGGCGATCAGGGCGCGCTGGCGCAGCCCGCCGGACAGCTCGTGCGGACGCTGGGCGGCGCGCAGTTCGGGGTCCGGGATGCCGACCTGCGCCATCACCTCGAGAACGCGGGCCCGCCGCGTGGCCCGGTCGCCGCGGCCGTGCAGCCGCAATGCGTCCTCGATCTCCTTGCCGACCGGACGCAGCGGGTCGAGCGAGACGAGCGCGTCCTGGAGCACGAACCCGATGCCCCGGCCGCGGACGCGCCGCCAGCGCCGTTCACCCCAGCTACGGACGTCCTCGCCCTGCCAGGTCAGCCCGTCCGCCGCCACCCGCGCACCGGCGCCGGTCAGGCCGACCAGGGTGCGGGCCGTGACGCTCTTGCCGGAGCCGGACTCGCCGACCAGGGCGACGGTCTCCCCGCGCCGCACGGTGAGGGAGACGCCGCGCACGACCTCGCGGTCGCCGAAGCCGACAGTCAGGTTCCGCGCGGATATCAACGCGTCATGATGGTCAGGGGCGTTGGAAGGCATCAGCTGCTCCTCACGTCGAGCCACGCCTGCAGACGGCGGCCGAGAACGGTCGTGGACAAGGTGGTCAGGACGATGAACAGGCCCGGGAAGAACGACGTCCACCAGGCGTACTGGAGGAAGGTGCGGCCGTCCGCGAGCATCGCGCCCCACTCCGCCGCGGGCGGCTGCGCGCCGAGGCCCAGGAACGAGAGAGACGACGCCCACACCACGGACTGACCGATGCCGAGGGTCGCGAGGGCGGCCAGCGGCCGCAGCACGTTGGGCAGGACGGTGCGCCGCACGACGCGCGCGGGGGAGTGCCCGAGGCCGCGCGCCGCCTCGACGTACCCGGAGCGGACGACGGTGGTGGCCTGGGAGCGGATGAGCCGCGCGTACCCGGCGGCCTCGCCGATCCCGACCGCGATCGCCGCCGTCACCGCGCCCGTGCCGAACACGGCGATGAAGAGCAGCGCGAGCAGCAATCCCGGGAAGGCGAAGAGGACTTCGAGAACGCGGCCGACGGCGAAGTCCACGCGGCGCCCGCCGAGAGCGGCGCCCAGGCCGAGCGTGATGCCGAGACTCAGGGAGATCGCGGTGGCACCGAGCCCGATGAGGAGGGACTGCCCCGCGCCGTACACCACTCGTGTGTACACATCGCGGCCGTTCTGGTCCGTGCCGAACCAATGCTCGGCGGAGGGGGACCGGAAGAAGTCGGCGGGCTTGATCGCATCCGGGGCGTACGACGTGAGCAGGCCCGGGACGAGCGCGGCGACGACCACCAGGGTCAGGAAGAGGCCGGCGGCGAACAGGCCGGGACGCAGCCGCGACCGGGTGCGAGCCGGGGCCAGGGACGTGGTCAGGGCGGTCACGGTCAGATCTCCCGGGGGGTGCGGACGCGCGGGTCGACCACCGCGTACAGCAGGTCGACGGCGAGGTTGACGAGGACGTACACCGTGGCGATGAGCAGCACGATCCCGGTGACGAGCGGCAGGTCACGGGCGATCACGGCGTTCAGGAGCGCCCGGCCGACGCCCTGGCGCGCGAACACCGCCTCCACGACGACCTCGCTGGAGAACAGCGCGCCGACCGCCCAGCCGGACAGGGTGAGCGGCGGCAGCAGCGCGTGGCGCAGTGCACGCCGGGCGCGCACGGCCCCCGCGCTCATGCCGCGCAGCCGCGCCGACGTGACGAACGGCTGGTCGAGGGCGGTGAGGAGCGCGACGCGTGTCACCTGCCCGAGATATCCGGCGAGCGGCACGGCCAGGGTCAGCGCGGGCAGAACCAGGCCGATGAACCCGGTGCCGCCCGCGACGGGGAACCAGCCCAGACGGAACGCGAACACGTACAGCAGCACCACCCCGAGCCAGAAGTGCGGAAGCCCAGCGGCGACCGTCTCCAGACCCGAGCCGAGGGACCGCCCGACGGCCCCCTTGCCGGTCGACAAGAGGACCACCGCCGCGCCGATCAGCCACGCGAACAGAAGGGCCAGGGCGGTGAGTTGGAGCGTCGACGGGAGCTGCTCGGTGATGACCTTGCCCACCGACTCCTTCAAGGAGGTCGAGACGCCCAGGTCTCCGGTGAGCAGCCGCCCGAGGTGCTGCGCGTACTGGACGTACAGCGGCTGGTCGAGGCCGTACGCGTGGCGCGTCGCGGCGATCGTCTCCGGTGTCGGATTGGCTCCGGAACCGCCGCCCAGCAGCACGAGCACGGGGTCGCCCGGCACCAGATGCAGCGCGAAGAACGTGACCGTCGCCGCCGCCCACAGGACGAGTGCGGCGCCCGCCACGCGGACCAGGACCCGGCGGTACAAGGGAGGTGTCGTCATCGGGAGCTCACCCAGGCGTCGTAGAGGTAGGGCAGGGAAAGGGCCGGTTCGAGGGCGGCGCCGCGCACCGAGCCGTTGTGCGCGGCGAGGCGGGTCGTCTGCGGGTAGAGGGTCAACTGGTAGGCGCCCGCGGAGATCAGCCGCTGTGCCGCGCCGTAGAGCTTTTGCTGCTCGTCCGGGTCCGTGGTCGCCTGCGCGGCACGGAACAGCTTGTCGAGGGCAGGGTCCTTCGCGTACGTCGCGTTGGAGTGGATCCCGTTCTTCACGGCGTACTCGCTGCCGAAGACGGTGTGCAGTACGTCCGGTGTGTTGGTGTTCCAGTAGCCGTCGCGCAGGTCGTATTTCCCCGCCTGATAACGGCTGTTGACGCTCGCGGCGTCCAGGCGCAGCAGCTTGAGCTGGAAGCCGACGTCCTTGGCGGTGGCCTGGATCTGCTCCAGCAGGGCCAGCTGGTTCGGGGTGATGTCCGACTTGAGGAGTACCTCGGCGGTGAGGCGTACGCCGTTCTTGACGCGGTAGCCGTCGCTGTCGCGCTTGCGCCAACCAGCCTGGTCCAACAGCGAGTTCGCCTTCTCCGGGTCGTAGGGCCAGGCGTTCTCGTACGCGTCCGAGTAGTGCGGCGTCACATAGCTGAGCGGGCCGCCCGCCCGTTGGTACTGGCCGAAGAACACGCTCTTGAGGCCGTCGGCGACATCCGCCGAGTACAGGAACGCCTTGCGGACGCGGACGTCGTCGAAGGGCACCCGGGAGGTGTTCAGGGCGAGATTCGTCGGATTGCCCGGGCGGTCGCGCACGACGACCTTGAGACGGTCGTCGTGCTCGGCGGTCCGCTGGTCCTCCGGCGGCAGCGCGTCGATCACGTCGACCTGACCCGACTGCACGGCCGCGAACCGCGTCGCGGGTTCCGGGATGAACCGCCAGATCACCTTGTCCGCGTAAGCCGGCCCGGAGTGCCTCGCGTACGGCGGCGGTGAGTTGTAGCGCGGATTGCGGACCAGGACGACGTCCGACTGCCGGTTCCACTTCCGCACGATGAACGGGCCGGTGCCGACGGGCGCCGCGCAGTTCGCCTCCTTGCTCCGGGCGAGGGCCTTCGGCGACTGGATGCCGAGGAACGCCTGCGCGAGCATGTTCAGGAACGGCGAGTACGGGCGGTCCAGATGGACGCGCGCCGTGAACTCGTCGACCACGTCGGTCCGCTGGTAGGGAGCGAGATAGCCGCCCGCCGTACCGGACTGGGTGTCGGGGTCGACCATGTGATCGAAGTTGGCCTTGACGGCCGCCGCGTCGAAACGGGTGCCGTCGGTGAACCGGACATCACGGCGCAGGTGGAAGGTGTAGGTCCGGCCGTCCTTCGCGATGTCCCAGGACGTGGCCAGCCACGGCTGGGCCCTGCCCTTGTCGTCGAGCGCGACGAGCGAGTCCAGGACCTGCTGGGCGACGTACGCCTGCGGCATGTCACCGGCCACATGCGGGTCCAGGCACGTGGGCTCGCGGTCGGTGGCATAGGTGAGGGTGCCGCCCGGTGCTGGTCGCGCGGTGACGGACGTGACGGCTTCGCCGGTTCCACAGGCGGTGGCGAGGAGCAGGAGCGGGAGGGTGAGGAGGAGACGGGTGGGCGGTTTCACGGGGACTCCGGGGGTCAGAAGAAGCCGTTGAGCGGGGGAGGGGTGCCGTTGAGCAGCCAGTCGCCGGACACCCGCGACTTGTGTGCGATCGGGTTGTGGGAGGCGACGGTGCGGGCGTTGCGCCAGTGCCGGTCCAGGTGGTGCTCGCGGAGCGTGGCCGACGCCCCGCCGACGTCGTAGAGGCGCTCACCCGCGCTCAACGCGGCGCGGGCGGCGGTCATCTGGGCCTGCGCGACCGTGGCGGCTGCCGCGTGCAGGGCGTCCGGGGCGCCGGTGATGTCGTCGTCGGCGGGGACCGTGAGCGCCGCGTCGATCACGGCGGCGGCGTGCAGCACCACCGCCTCGGCGGCCAGCGCCCCGGCCGCGATGTCGCCGACGGCGAGCTGTACCACGGGGTCGTCGACTGCCCTGTCGACGCCTGCGTGCTGGACGGCGCGCGCCCTCTCGCGGGCGTACGTCACCGCGTCCGCCAGGGCCGCCTTGGCGATCCCGGCGTGCACGGCGGCCAGGAACAGCTGGTAGTACGGGCCCAGATGGGTCCGGCGCTGCCGGCCGGTCGCGTCGACCGCGACCTCGTCGTCGTACGCGACCACTTGCCGCAGGTGCGTCGTACCGGAGGCGGTGGTGCGCTGGCCGAGCGCGTCCCAGTCGTCGACCAGCTCGACGCCCTCGCGTGAGCGCGGCAGCACGACCCGGACGCGACGGTCCTCGTCGTCGAGCGCGATCACGACGACGTGGTCGGCGAAGAGCGCGCCGGTCGAGTAGAACTTCGTGCCGTCCACGCGGAACGCCGCGCCGTCCCGTGTGATGCGGGTACGAATCTCGCCGGGGTGCGCGGTGCCGCGCTCGGACGCCGCGTTGCCGAACAGCTCACCGGCGGCGACCGCCGGATACCAGCGGGCGCGTTCGTCCACGGTGCCCTGGCTGATGAGCAGTTCCACGAAACCGAAGTGCGGGCGCAACGCCTGTGCCACGTTCGAGTCGGCCTCGGCCAGATCGATGACGAGGCGGAACAGGTCGACGAGGGTGCCGCCCGCGCCACCGTGCTCCCGGGGCACCCGCAACGCGCCGAGCCTGCTGTCGCGGACCAAGTCAACGCTCTTGTACGGGAGTTCACGCGCGGCCTCCAGCGGGGCGGCGTCGGCGCGAATGTGGTCGAGGAGCTCGGGCGGCGCCAGGGAGAGGGTGTGCGGAGGGACGCGAGAGGGCATGGAGAGGCCTCCGGGGGCGGGGCGGGGCGCGTGTCGGCGAGCGCGCGGGGGCGGAAGACGGCACGGCGTAGAGCCGCAAACTGAAGGGGGAGAGCGCGGAGGTGGGCGCGGCCGGGCCTGCGGAGAGGGCGGTGCTCAGCCCTTCGGGCCTGTCAGGAAAACGACGCGCGACCTACGCGGCGGCGCTGCGACAGACGGCACTCGAGACACGCGACAGATCGACATGACGTCGCTGCGTGAGCTTCTGCCGGTCGAACATGATCGACATTGAACCAGACGGCTGTCAGCGCGGTCGAGACGGCTTTCGCGAAGCGGCGATCGGGATTCCCTTCCACGGAGCGCGGCCGGGTCGCCGAGCGGGGCCCGCGGAGGGCCGTCGCTCTGGCTCAGGGAGCCTCTCCACAGCAGCGAGGAACGACTGTTCACCCTCTTGGTCCTTGGGCTCCCCTGCCAGCCAGTCGCGGAACGTCTGCCACGTCGCCGCATATCCGGACGACAGATAGCGGGAGGTGGTCGGACTGAGTGAGGTTTCACGCGTCGCTGTGGCCTGACTGAAGAACTGTTGCCATTTCAGACTACGTGAGTCGGGAGCCCGCGACCCCTCCGTATTCCTCATCACGTTCCTCAGCAGTTCTTCGATTTCCTCGCAGGTCGGATGGCCGTCCGGGGGCTCGTCCGCAAGTACGGAAGGAGGGAAACCTGCGGTGCCGCACAGGATCGGATCGCTGTTGCCCTGGACCGAGCGTATGAGATCCACGCGGTAGCGCCATCTCCATCTGTGGTCAGCGGCGGCGACCTCATGAATCCGTTTCCAGATGTCGCGTTCGACTCGCAGCCACTCGGTCGCCTCATGAATATCGAAGCCCTCCTCCTCGCTCCGTCGGAGCCAGACCTTCTGCATCACCTTGGCGGTTTCCTCAAGGAGCCGGTAGTCGTAGGCCCTCATCTGCTCTATGTTGCTCGGAACAGGTTTCTTGGAGACGTCCGGGGACGGGTAGGCGGTATCTCTGAACCTCTTGAAGTATCTGTGCCTCTGGAGCAATGCCAGATCGGGGTCCTCATTGATCAGCCATGCCTGCTCCACCGACGCGAACTTGCCTTTCGAGACCAGGACCGCTTTCTCCAGTGTCGTGACCGCACAACGGGCAAGCTGGTCGCTGAGCTTCTTCGTGGTGGCCTCTTTCATCATTGCTACGGCATATACACAGGCGCTGTTGTAAAGCGTCAGCCAGTCGCGACGGCGCCACGTGGGACGAAGGGGGATTCGCCCCCGGGCTGTATTGATCTGTTTGCGGAGTTCCGTGGCATTGGTGCGTTTCCGGGACAGACGGCAGTTGTCGAAGCACTCGGTGGCCCAGGTCAACCGTAGTGGTGCCCACACCTTTCGGTTGACCTGGAATGCTCCCCGGGTTACCGGCTGCAGTGGAACGCGCGCACTTTGGGCATAGGAGAAGGGCCAGAAGAGCCGCATAAAAATCCACACCCACTCGGGTGCATAGAGCCCGGCCATGCGAGCCCATAGGTCATCGGCGGCGAGACGGTCTGTCTCTTGTGTAGCGGCTTTCTGGAAGGTCAGACGGATCCGGCTCAGATTTATATCCGGCGTATCGCGGTCTTTACTGTCAGGCGGCCGCTTCCGCGACAGCGCAGCCTCGATCCATTCTCTGGCCTTTTCTTCATTGTCCAGGTGCTCCGCCTGTTCTTGGTGCAGGGGGTCGATATCGGCCAATTCGATGGCCACTGGCCAGTAACGGTCCACGAGAATCGGTATAAGATCTTTGTGTGTGTCCTTGCAATTTGCACCGCTGCGCTCGTACCATTGTTGCGCTATCTTCTCAGAGATCCCCAGGATGATGGTGTTTCGGTAGCGAAGACCGAGCACGTCGCGGTATTTTCGAGGGTGCCGGAGATAACGGAATCGGCGCGAGTGCAGGTTCCCGCCGCTTTGCCACAGGCGTTTGTTATACTCGTGCGCGGTCTGTCCATCGAGGGTAAGAGCCCTTTGGCAGGTATCGAGCGCATCGATGTGCAGGCCCATCTTCTCCTGAACCTCGGCCAGTTCCGCTCGCAGGTATGGATTTACAGGATCGAGCTTGATGGCTTCGTAGTACTGTTCCAAAGCCTCGTGATAGTGGCCTGCCCGGCTGAACTGGTTCGCCCTCTGATAGGACGCGTACAGCGCTGGATTCAGCTCCCGTCCCCACCACTTCCGCCAAGGCGGCTGCCTGCCGGCGCGGGTCACGGGCAACAGCGAGCTGATCACACAGTGTCCGGCTTTGCGGATGACCTCGTCCCAGTCCTTTCCCCATACGGTCAACGCGCGTGAGCCGCCGAAGACAAATGCCATGACGGTGACGGTCATGCCGTAGTGTTCCGGCCCTTCGTCCCGGTGCCGGAGCACCCCGCTGACTCGATAGGCCAACTTCGGGCGAAGCCTGCTGAGCAGGCGCGGCAGAATGGCGCCCAGCTTCTTGGGGTCGATCTCGACGTCGCCGAGCAGTTCCAGAAAGCTCATCGGCGGTGCCTCGGCGGGCAGCGTTGTCGGCGCGTACATGCTGCTCTCGGACAGTTGTCGTCGAAACTCGGCGGTCAGGTCCTCGATGGAGGGTTTGTTCGTCCCCAGGGGCGGTGTCGAGTCGATGAGTTGCTGTACGTCGACGGGGCCTGGCTTGAACGCCAGCCACGCTCGCGTCGCCCTCCAGTAGAAGTAGAGAAGGAGCAGGATGGCTGCGAAGAACCCAAACCGTTCGGCCAGCGACAGGCCGCCGCTCTGATCGAAGACCCTGCCGAGGCCGCCGCAGATCTGCGCCACCCATCCGGCGATCCCCTGTACCCACCCCCAGGCCCAGTCCCACGCACTTTCATTCCAGGCTGGATGATCTTCGCCGGCCCACATCAGCAGACCGATCATCCCGACGGTCCCCACACCGCTCCAGACCCACCACGCCACCCTCCGGGGAGCAGGCAGTGAAGAAGTCAGGCCCCCTTCGCTTGCTCCTCGGCGGTTGAACATGACGAATCCACGAGTCGTGTGTGAATCCCGATGGTGAAGTTCTTACCTCATAACCACCGTATCCAAGAACGAGATTGTAGACAGGGCAACCATCTCGCGCTGCCGAGAGAAGATAATCGCCCGATTCCATAGGCCGCGTTTCACTTCGCGGGGTGCCCGCGGACCGTTTCGCGGAATGTGACCGGGGTCTGGCCGGTGCGGTGGTGGAAGTACTTGCTGAAGTGCGTCGCGCTGGAGAAGCCGAGACGGTCCGCGATACGGGCGGCGCTCTGGTCGCTGTGGGCCAGGAGGCGCTTGGCCTCCAGGACGACGCGGCGGTCGATGAATTCCTTGGCGCCCAGGCCGGCGGCGGTGAGCGTGGCGCGGGAGAGGGTGCGGGCCGAGTAGCCGAGCGTCTCGGCGTAGTCCTCCACTCGGCGGGTGCGCGCGAAGTCCTTCTCCACGGCATCGCGGAAGCGCAGATAGGTGGCGTCGGGTTCGGGCGCGGGACCGCCGGCGGGCGCGGTGAGGTGCGCCAGCCGCAGGACGAGGACCGCGAGCAGGTGGCGCAGGGCCGCGGTGTGGATCTCGAGGGGCAGATGTCCGAGGGCGTGGAACTCGGTGGCGAGGTGGTCGGCGGCCAGTCGCAGGGCCGCTGCGTCGTCGGGCAGGGGGCGGCGCAGGATCGGGCCGTACGGGTCTTCCGTGCGAGCGCCGTGCGTGGTGGCCGGGTCGAGGAAGTCCTGGCGGAACAGGATCAGGGTGCCCTCGGCGTCGGTGAGGTCCCCCCACTGCTGGACCTGCCCTGGGCGTACCCAGAGCCAGGAGCCAGGGTCGAGGGCGTAGGCGGTGAAGTCGACTGTGTGTCCCAGGGGCCCGCCGGTGAGGGCGATCAGGTGGTGGAAGTCCGGACGCTGGGGCGCCGCGAGCCGCTCTGCGGGGACCCGGTGGCGCAGGTCGGCGAGGGACAGCACCTCCACGCCGGCGGGGGTGCCGGCGGGCGCGGCGAAGGGGATCTCCGGGATGCCGCGATCGGCATCGTGTCGCTTTTTGACCATAGCGAGTCGCCAGCGTATCTGATCCGGCTTGTTCACGACCCATAACTTGAAGGTGTCGGCCCGTTCGGAATGGGGCCGGTGTCGGAAAGCGGTAAGCAAGGAGAACCGTCATGAGCAACGCCAAGAACACCGTCCTGACCGCAGCCGCCGAGCTGTTCGGAAAGAAGGACCCGAGCGCGGTGGACCGCTGGGTCTCCGCCGACTACCGCCAGCACAGCGCCCTGGCCGCCGACGGCCCCGCGGCCCTGCGCCAACTGGTCGCCGGCCTGCCGGAGGGATTCCGGTACGAGGGCGCCCGGGTGATCGCCGACGGCGACCTGGTAGCCCTGCACGGCACGTACCACGGCTTCGGCCCCGACCCGCTGGTCGCCTTCGACATCTTCCGCGTCGACGCCGACGGCAAGCTCGCCGAGCACTGGGACGCCCTGACCCCGGTGGTCGGGGACACCGCCTCCGGCCGCTCCCAGACCGACGGCCCCACCGAGCCTGCCGACCTGGACAGGACCGAGGCCAACCGCGCCCTGGTGGGGGAGTTCGCCGAGAAGGTCCTCAAGGGCGCCGACTATTCGGTACTGACCGACTACATCTCGACCGAGACATACCACCAGCACAACCCGGAAGCGGCCGACGGCCTCGACGGCTTCGGTGCCGCCGCCGCGAAGTGGGCCGAGCAGGGCAAGAACCTCGTCTACAAGACCGTCCACAAGGTCATCGCCGAGGGCGACTTCGTACTGCTCCAGTCGGAGGGCGAGTTCGGCGTTCCCGTCGCCTACTACGACCTCTTCCGCGTCCAGGACGGCAAGATCGTGGAGCACTGGGACGTCGTAGCCCCCGTGCCCGCCGAACTCCCGCACTCCAACGACCTGTTCTGACGTACTCATCGCGCCGCACCCGGCGCCCGACCCTATGGAGGAACCATGAGGGACCCGGAGAAGAACAAGGCCACGGCCAAAGCGTTCTACCACCTGATGTTCAACCAGTGCCGCCCGGCCGAGGCCATCGACCAGTTCGTCGGTGACACGTACATCCAGCACAACCCGCACGTCGCCGACGGCAAGCAGGCGTTCATCGACTACTTCGAACGCATGGCCGCCGAGTATCCCGGCAAGCGCGTCGAATTCAAGCGGGCCTTTGCCGAAGGCGACCACGTCATCCTGCACTGCCACCAGATCTGGCCCGAGGAGGAGTACGCGGGCATCGACATCTTCCGCTTCGATGCGGGCGGCAAGATCGTCGAACATTGGGACGTCCTCCAGGTCATCCCGCCCACCTCCAAGAACGACAACACCATGTTCTAGCGTCACCGCGAGCCGGACGGATGTGTTCGACCTGCCGGACATTGTTCGAAACCTATTGACGCTGCCCTGGGCGTCGGCTGAGACTCTCGCAACACACGTCACCTGCGTGTAACGGCAGGCCCACGGCAAGAGCTTGCCGTCGCTTCGTCGGCTCCTCGTTCTGCGTTCCGCCTTGCCCGTCATCAGCCATGCCTCAGCAGGGAACCTCGACATGACGCACGTCGCACGATGCGCACCACTTCGCAGCCGCGCGAGACGTTGGGCGGGCCATCTCGCCGGACTGACCGCCGCGTCGATGCTGCTCACCCTCGCCGGACCCACCGCCTCCGCCCAGGCGACCGAGGCGACCGAGGCGGCCCAGGCGGCGCCGGCGGCCGAAGCCGCGGACATCACCGACGGCCTGGCCCTGTGGTACAAGCTCGACGCAAGCTTCGGCGGCACCGTGACCGACGCCTCCGGCAACGGCCGGAACGGCACGGTCAGCGGTACCGCCGACTGGTCGGCATCCGGTCAGGGGCTCGCCTTCAACGGCTCCGACACCTACATCAAGGTGCCGGACGACGTCATGAAGGGCATGGACTCGATCACCGTCTCCATGGACGTACGGATCGACTCCGCCCAGAGCACGCCCTACTTCCTCTACGGCTTCGGCAACACCAGCGCGGGCAGCGGCAACGGCTACCTGTTCACCACCGGAAACTCCTTCCGCACCTCCGTCGCGACGGGCAACTGGTCGACCGAGCAGACCACCAAGCCGTCCGACTCCCACAACCTGACCCGTGGCGTGTGGAAGCACCTCACCTACGCCCAGACCGGCTCCACGGGCGTGCTCTACGAGGACGGCGTCGAGGTCGGCCGCAACACCTCGGTCACCACCACGCCCGGCGCCATCGGCTCCGGCACCACCAAGGCCAACTACATCGGCAAGTCCGTCTACGACGGCGACAAGCTCTTCAAGGGCCGGATACGCGACTTCCGTGTGTACGACCGGGCACTGGACGGCTCGGAGGTCGAGCAGCTCTCCCTCCCCGTCGCCACGCAGGGCGTCGCCGACGACAAGGACGCCCTGAGCCTCGGTGATACGAGCGGCGTCACCTCCGACCTGGACCTGCCCAGGACCGGCACGGCCGGTGGCTCCTCCATCGGCTGGGACAGCGACAACCCGTCCGTGGTGTCGGACACCGGCAAGGTGACCCGCCCCGAGGCCGGTTCACCGGACGGCCGAGCCACGCTCACGGCGACCCTGAAGAAGGGCACCGTGACCGGCACCAAGACCTTCGACGTCACGGTCCGGCCCGCGCTCGGCGACGACGCCGCCACCCGGGAGGCCGCCGAGGCGCTCACGGTCCACAACCTCGACGACGCGCGCGGCAACCTCACCTTGCCCAAGAGCAGCAAGTACGGCACCGCCGTCACCTGGTCCTCCGCGAAGCCGGACGTTCTCTCCGCCGACGGCGTCGTCCACCGCCCCGCGCACGGTGACGGCGCCGCCACCGTCGAGCTGACCGCCACCGTCACCAAGGGCGAAGCCCAGGCCACGCGCGTCATGACGGCCAAGGTGCCCGAACTGCCCGCCGAGGCGGCACTCAAGGGCTACATGTTCAGCTACTTCACCGGCGAGGGCACCTCGGACGGCGAGCAGCTCTACGCGGCCCTCAGCAAGGGCAACGACCCGCTGCACTGGCGCGAACTGAACGAAGGCAAACCGGTCCTCACCTCCACGCTCGGCGAGAAGGGCCTGCGCGACCCGTTCATCATCCGCTCCCCGGAGGGCGACAAGTTCTACCAGATCGCCACCGACCTCAGGATCTACGGCAACGGCGACTGGGACGCCTCCCAGCGCACCGGCAGCAAGTCCATCATGGTCTGGGAGTCCACCGACCTGGTGCACTGGACGAACCAGCGCCTGGTCAAGGTCTCGCCCGACAGCGCCGGCAACACCTGGGCGCCGGAGGCGTTCTACGACGCCGAGCGCGGCGAGTACGTCGTCTTCTGGGCGTCGAAGCTGTACGACAACGCCGACCACTCCGGCGACACGTACAACCGCATGATGTACGCCACCACCCGCGACTTCTACACCTTCAGCGAACCCAAGGTCTGGATCGACCGCGGCTACTCGGTCATCGACTCCACGATGATCCGGCACGACGGCACGTACTACCGCCTGTCCAAGGACGAGCGCAACAACACCTCCTCCACCCCCAACAGCAAGTTCATCTTCGAGGAGAAGAGCGACTCCATCCTGAACCCGTCCTGGACCGCGGTCGCCGAGGGCATCGGCAAGGGCGCGATGAACGCCGCCGAGGGACCGCTGGTGTTCAAGTCCAACACCGAGGAGAAGTGGTACGCGTTCCTCGACGAGTTCGGTGGCCGCGGCTACATCCCGTTCGAGACGACCGACCTCGACTCGGGCACCTGGACCCCCTCCACCGGCTACGACCTGCCGGCCAAGCCGCGGCACGGCACCGTGCTGCCGGTCACCCAGGCCGAGTACGACCGGCTGCTGCGCGCCTACCAGCCGGATCAGGTCGTGCGGAGCGTCGAGGACGTCTCCGTGAAGACCGGGATCGGCCGGGCGCCGGTGCTGCCGGCCACGGTGATCGCCGAGTACGCCGACGGCGTCAAGCGTCCCGTCACGGTCACCTGGGAGGACGTACCGGCGTCGAAGTACGCCCAGGCAGGCACCTTCACCGCGATCGGCAGCCTGCCGGACGGCGCCGCGATCCCGGTCCGGGCCGAGGTCACCGTGTCCGAGGAGGGACCGGAGGTTCCCGCCGACCTGCTCCTGCACTACGACTTCGACGAGACGAGCGGCAGCATCGCCCGTGACTCCAGCGGGCACGGCTACCACGGCACCTACGTGCGCACGCCCGAGTTCGGCACCGGTGTCGAGGGCGGCTCGTTCAAGATGTCCGGCGACTCGTCGACCTCGCCGTACGTGAAGATCCCGAACGGTGTCCTGAAGAACGCCGACAGCGTGACGGTGTCGACGTACGCCAAGTGGAAGGGCGGCAGCAGCTTCCAGTGGCTGTTCGGGCTCGGTCCCGACAGCGACAAGTACCTGTTCGCCACCCCGTCCAACGGCGGTTCCAGCCTCTACTCGGCCATCACGAAGGCGAGTTGGTCGGCGGAGTCGAAGCTGACGGCGGGCTCGCAGCTCACGCCCGGGCAGTGGCGGCACGTCACAGTGACGCTGGACGGCACCACCGGCACCATGGTCCTCTACGCCGACGGCGTCGAGGCGGCCCGCACGACGACCACCATCAAGCCGTCCGAGCTGTACGACGCGACCAAGGACCACAGCGGCTACATCGGCCGCTCCCTGTACGCGGCCGACCCCTACTACGGCGGCGAGGTCGACGACTTCCGCGTCTACGACCGTGCCCTCACCGGCACCGAGGTCATGGAACTCAGCGGCAACACCACGGGCATCGCCAAGGCGACGCACCCGCAGCTCAAGGTCGACGCGCTCATCGACAACGCGGGCGGCACGATCACCCTGCCGATGAAGGCGGGCACCGATCTCACCGCGCTGGCACCGGAGTTCACGCTCGCCGAGGGCGCTACGATCAGCCCCGCCTCCGGCAGCGTGCGCGACTTCACCCGGCCGGTGACGTACGAGGTCACCGGTTCGGACGGCAAGAAGCGCACCTGGAAGGTCTCGGCGCTGATCATGAAGACCCCGGTCCTGCCGGGTCTGAACGCCGACCCGAACATCGAGCGCTTCGGCGACACCTTCTACATCTACCCGACGACCGACGGCTTCGAGGGCTGGAGCGGCACGCAGTTCAAGGCCTACTCCTCCACGGACCTGGTCCACTGGAAGGACCACGGCGTCATCCTCGACCTGGGGCCCGACGTCGGCTGGGCGGACAGCCGGGCCTGGGCGCCGGCGATGACGGAGAAGGACGGGAAGTACTACTTCTACTTCTGCGCCGACGCGAACATCGGCGTCGCGGTGTCCGACTCGCCCACCGGACCGTTCAAGGACGCCCTGGGCAAGCCGCTGCTGAAGGCCGGTGACTTCCGCGGTCAGATGATCGACCCGGCGGTCTTCACCGACGACGACGGCAAGAAGTACCTCTACTGGGGCAACGGCCGCGCCTACGTCGTCCCGCTGGGCGACGACATGACCTCCATCGACACCTCGCAGGTCAAGGACATCACCCCGAGCGGCTACAACGAGGGCACCTTCGTCATCAAGCGCAAGGGCACCTACTACTTCATGTGGTCGGAGAACGACACCCGGGACGAGAACTACCGCGTCGCCTACGCGACCGGCCCCTCGCCCACCGGCCCGTGGACCAAGCAGGGCGTGATCCTGGAGAAGGACCTGTCCCTGGGCATCAAGGGCCCGGGCCATCACTCCGTCGTCCACGTCCCGAACACCGACGACTGGTACATCGCCTACCACCGCTTCGCCATCCCCGGCGGTGACGGCACCCACCGCGAAACCACCATCGACAAGCTGGAGTTCGACTCCGACGGCCTGATCGAGAAGGTCGTCCCGACCCTCGGCGGCATCGACCCCGTCACCGTCGTCCACGCCGGGCCGGACGCCACCGGCGCCGAGGGCGAGGCGATCACGCTCGCCGGCACCGTCTCCGGGGCCGGCACCCCCGAGTGGACCGTGCGGGACGGCGCGCCGTGCGCCGTCAAGGACCCCGCGGCAGCCCGCACGACCCTCACCTGCACCGACGACGGCACCTTCGAGGTCACCCTGACCGGCGGACGCGGCACCGACACGGCGACCGTCAAGGTCTCGAACGTCGCCCCGACGATCACCTCCGCCAAGGGCCCCGGCTCGCCCGTCCCGGTGGGCAAGGACGCCGTGGTCACGGCCTCCTTCGCCGACGCGGGCACGGCCGACCGCCACGTCTGCACGGTCGACTGGAAGGACGGCAGCCGGCCGACGACCGGCACGGTCACCGACTCCGGCTGCCGCGCCGCACACGTCTACGACCACGCGGGCATCCACCGCCCGGTCGTCACGGTCACCGACGATGACGAGGGCACGGACACCACCACGCTCGCGGAGCTGATCGTCTACGACCGTGCCGCCGGGCCCGCGGCCGGTGTCGGCACGATCACCTCTGCGGCCGGTGCCTACCCGGCCAGGCCGGGGCTGACCGGAAAGGCGGCGTTCACCCTGGGCGCCGAGTACCGGAAGGGAGCCACCGTCCCCACCGGCAAGGCCACGTTCGTCTTCGGCTCCGCCCGGCTCACCTTCCGCTCGACCGGCTCCGACTGGCTCGTGGTGAACGGCTCCCAGGCCGTCTACCAGGGCACCGGCACGGTGGGCGGCAAGGGTGGCTACGCCTTCAGAGTCACCGCCACCGACGGCCCGGACACC
>NZ_JBHUQX010000206.1:0-16095 GCF_042674225.1 Streptomyces sp. NPDC056948 | reverse complement strand
GCGCATCCACACGGGCGTGCACTATCCGGGCGATGTGGCCGCCGGCGCGGTCCTCGGCATCGCGAGCGCCGCGGCGGCGCTGGCCGCGGCGGCGGCCACTCCGTCGGCGCGGACCCAGGCGCTTATGACGGCGGCCCGTTCGTGGCCGCGGATCAGCATCGGTTCCGCAGGCCGCTGAAGCCGTCGGCCGGGCGTGAGGCTGCCGCCCCGCGCCCGGCCCCAACGCGACCGACAGGCCCTCAGCCGAAGGCCTTCACCGCCTGGTAGTACGTCCACGCCGTGCTGTCGCAGGCGTTCTTCGTGCCGCCCGTGTAGGCGGCGCAGATCCGCTTGAGGTCCTCGTGGAAGGCGCTGTCGAGACGGGACTTGTCGGCGCTGAACGTGCCTGCGGCCTTGTAGTTGCGGTAGCCGAAGTCGTGGCGGGCGCAGGACATCGAGAACGGGAAGCCGAACGGGTTGTCCGGCGACGAGGAGCAGTAGTCGGTCGACCAGTCGAAGACGTAGGCGGCCCAGGCCGTCTGGTTTGCGCGGGCGGCGGCCCAGGCGTTGTAGCTCGACGCGCTGGTCTGCGTCCAGCTCGCGAGCACCTGGGGCTTGTCGGCGGGGGCGGCACTCGCGAGGGTCGCGGTGCCGACGACGGTGACGAGGGACAGGGTTGAGGCAGCAAGACCGGTGGCGAGTCTGCGGTGCATCCCACACCTCCATGAGGCTGCGGCCCGCCCATCGAGCCACAGGTTCATGACAAGAGCATCGCCACCTCCTGAGGGTGCTCACACCTGACGTGCCCCAATGACCCCTTAATTCTTGGCTATTGAACGAGAACGGCAGCCGACCGGCGTACGTCGACGGCCGTGAGCGCGAGGGCCAGCGGCCCCGGGGCCAGGAAGGCCAGGGGCAGCAGCATCCAGGCGCACAGCGCGGCCGTCGCCACGGCGAGCAGGACCAGCCCGCTGCCGCCCACGTCCGCCACGGCGTCCCGGGCGGCCCCGCGCACCGCCGCGCGCCAGTCGGTGAGCGACTCGGGGCGCCCGCAGGCCCGCAGGCCGACGACCCCCGCGCAGGCGCCGATGACGGCGGCGGCCACCGCGAACAGCGGCGCCCCGGGCAGCCCCGCCCCAGCGAGTGCCAGATCGGCCGCGAGCAGCAGCAGACCCGCCAGCGCGACGCCACCGGCCAGCAGGTCACCGGCCCGGAGCCGCCGCCGCAGCAGGGCGAAGTACCGCCCCGCCGTGACGGGCCGGTCCTGTCCCGCGCCGCGCAGCACGGCACAGGCCGTCGACAGCGCGGCCGGTGCGGTCACCAACGGCAGACAGACCGCCGCCGTGGCGAGGCCGACGCTCAGCACATCGGCGAACAGGGCCATACGCGGCCCGAACACCTCGCCGGACTCACGTGTGCGCATCCCGCTCACCCCTTGACTCCGGAGCTGGCCATGCCCTCCACCAGGAACCGCTGGAAGGCGAGGAAGAACAGCACGATCGGCAGCAGCGCGATCACCGACAACGCGAACATCGGGCCGAACGCGGAGGTGCTGGAGGCATCCACGAAGGAGCGCAGCGCGAGGGTCAGCGTGAACTTGTCCGGGTCGAAGAGGTAGATGAGCTGGGTGAAGAAGTCGTTCCAGGTCCAGATGAAGGTGAAGATGGCGGTGGTGATCAGGGCCGGCCGGGTGAGCGGGAGCACGATCTGGAAGAAGCTGCGGAAGGGCCCGCAGCCGTCGATCCGGGCCGCCTCCTCCAGCTCGCGCGGCAGGCCGCGCATGAACTGCACGATGAGGAAGACGAAGAACGCCTCGGTGGCGAGGAACTTCGGCAGGATCAGCGGCCAGTAGGTGTTCACCAGGCCGAGCTGGTTGAAGATGATGTACTGCGGGATCAGCACCGCATGGTGCGGCAGCATGATCGTGGCGATCATGAAGGCGAACAGCGGTCCGCGGAAGCGGAACCTGAGGCGGGCGAAGGCGTAGGCGGCGAGCGAGCAGCTGATGACGTTGCCGAGGACCGCGCCGCCCGCGATCAGCAGCGAGTTGCCGAGCAGCCGCCAGATGGAGACGTCGTTGACGCCGTCCAGGGCGGTGGAGTAGTTCGACCACTCCAGGTGGCCGGGCAGCAGGTTCAGGCTCGCGATGACCTCGTCGGCGGGCTTGAGCGAGGTGGCCAGCAGCCACGCCAGCGGGTACAGCATGACCAGCAGCGCCGCCAGGCAGCCGAGGTGCACGGCGACACGGCCCCAGCGAACGGGCCTGTGAGTGATGGTCGTAGAGGTCACCGGTCCCCCTCGGAGGCGTAGAAGACCCAGGAGCGCGAGGTGCGGAACAGCACCGCCGTGACGACGCCGATCACGACGAGCAGCACCCAGGCCATGGCGGAGGCGTAGCCCATGTGGGAGGCGACGAAGCCCCGGTCGTAGAGGTACATGGTGTAGACGAGGGTCGAGTCGGCCGGTCCGCCCTTGCCCGCGCTGATCGCGAAGGCGGGCGTGAACACCTGGAAGGCCTGGATGGTCTGCAGGACCAGGTTGAAGAACAGCACCGGGGACAGCATCGGAACGGTGACCGACAGGAACTGGCGCCACTTGCCCGCCCCGTCCACCGCCGCCGCCTCGTACAGCTCGGCGGGGATCTGCTGGAGCCCGGCGAGGAAGATGACCATCGGCGCGCCGAACTGCCACACCGTCAGCAGCGCGACGGCCAGCAGCGCGAAGCCGGGCTTGTTGACCCAGCCGCCGGTGCCGAGCAGGTTGTCGACCGTGCCGCCGTCGTTGAAGACCGCCCGCCAGACGAGGGCGATGGACATCGACGCCCCGAGCAGCGAGGGCGCGTAGAAGGCGGAGCGGTAGAAGGCCTTGCCGCGCTTCATGCCCTTCAGGGCGAGCGCGACGACGAGGGCGAGCGCGAGTTGCAGGGGCACGGCGATGACGACGTACGTCAGGGTCGTCACGACCGAGCGCCAGTAGCGCGGGTCCTCGGTGAACATCTGCACGTAGTTGCGCAGGCCGACCCACTTCGGCGGGTTGAACAGGTCGTAGTCGGTGAACGAGAGGTACAGCGACACGGCCATCGGCAGCAGCGTCAGGACGGTCGCGCCGAGCACCCACGGGGACAGGAACACCCAGGCGGCGCCCTGGCGTTCGCGCCTGGGGCGGCGCTTCGGGGCGGTGGCGGGGGCGCGCTTCGCCTCCGGGGGGATCGCGGTGGTGGTCATGACCTCAGCTCCGCCTTCGCCTCGGTGACGTAGTTCTCGGCCGCCTCGCGGGGCGACATGCGCGCGTAGGACACCTGGTCGTAGTCGCGCTGGAAGGTGGTCTGCAGGGCGTTGTCGCCCGAGGGCGGGGCCTGGGGCGGGTCCTTGAGCTTTCCGTCGAGGGACGTCTGGAAGTCGGCGATGGTCTTGTCGAAGTCCTTGAGCTGCGGGCCGATTTCGTCGCGGATGGTCTCGTTGACGGGGATGCCGCGGCCGGCGCCGAGGATCTTCGCGGCCTGCCGGTCGTTGATCAGGAAATCGACGAGCCGGGCCGCCTCCTTGGGGTGACCGGTGTTGGCCGAGACGCCGAGGAACATGGACGGCTTGAAGTACTGGCCGGGGGTTCCGTCCTCGCCGGACGGCATGGGAGCGAGGGCGACTCCGCCCTTGACCAGGGCCGTGTAGCCGCTGGACGGGGCGTCCCAGTTGTTGTCTGAGGTCGCCTCGCCGCGCCCGAGCGGGGTGTTCTCCACGGTGCCGTCCAGCTGGGTGGTCTGCTCGGCGGGCGAGACGGCTCCCTCACGCCGGAGCCGGTCCGTGAAGGTCCACCAGCGGGTGAGGTCGTCGGCGGTGAAACCGAGCCCGCCGGCCTCGGTGTAGAGGGACTTGCCCTGTCCCCGCAGCCAGACTTCGAAACCGTCCTCGCTCCAGCCGGGGTCGGTGGCCCCGGGCCTGCCGGTCTTCTTCGCGAGGGCGCGCATGGCGTCGGCCCACTGGCTCCAGGTCCAGCTCTCGCCGGGGAGCGGGACTCCCGACTTCTTCCAGGTCGTGACGTCGTAGACGACGGTCTCGGTGCCGCGGCCCTGCGGGATCGCGTACTGGACGTCGTCCACGCGGCCGGTGCCGAGCAGTCCCTGGTCGATCTCGGAGGTGCGCAGTACGGACTTCTGTTTCGCCAGGTCGAGCAGCACACCGCCGGAGGCGTACTGGTCGATCTGGCGGTAGTCGAGCTGCATCACGTCCGGGGCGTCACCGCCTGCGGCCTGGGTGGCGAGCTTCTGTTTGTAGGCGTCGTAGCCGGAGAACGACGTCGTGACGTCGATGTCCGGGTGCTGTTTCTCGAACAGCGCGACGGCCTGCTCGGTGCGTGCCGCGCGGTCGGGGTTGCCCCACCACGTGTAGCGCAGCACGACCTTGCCACCGCCGGCGGATTCCCCGGATCCTCCGCAGCCTGCCAGCACGGCGCACAGTGCCAGTGCGACAGCCGACGCGCAGAACCCCTTTGTCCTGTGTCCGGGCATGCCGAGGTCACCTCTCCTTTCCTCGGACTTCCTGTCGGCCCCCCTCGGCCTGTTGCCCCCCCCTCGACCCCTTGCTCGGTTACTCGCCCTGGTAGGGCAGCGTCGTCCCGGGCAGGTTGTACTCGTCCCGGCGGCCGCACATGCCGAAGCCGCCGAGCCGGGTGGGCGCGGCCTCGTGGGCGGTGGCCTCGCCGAGATGGACGGGCTCCCCCGCCTCCAGCGCGTCGAGCTGGGCGCCGGTGCGTTCGGCGGTGGCCAGCGCACCCGCCCGCCACAGCTCGCGCCAGGTGGGCACCTTGTTGCGCACGATCCTCGCGGCGGCCCGCTGGAATTCCAGGTACGGGCCGTTGTCGCCGGCTTCGAGGGCCTCGCGCAGGACGAGGTAGCCCTCGACGGCGAGGTCCCTGCGGCGCCGGGCGGCCGCCGCCGTCTCCGGTCCGGTGCCGGGCGGCAGCTTCGCGGCGGCGGCGTACTTCCCGGGGTCGGCGAGCACCTCGGGCGGGAAGGTGAACACGGCGTCACCGGCCTCGGGCAGGCCGCTGTTCTGCATCAGCACGGTGATGCGCAGGTCGCCGCCCTGCACCATGCGGTGCACGGTGCCCGGTGTGAACCAGGCGATGGAGCCGGCCGCGAGGGGGATGTCCCGGTAGCCGTCGGGGCTCAGCGTCTGGACCGCGCCCCGGCCGGCGGTGACGACGTACGCCTCGGTGCACACCAGGTGCAGATGCGGGCTGCCGCCGCAGACGCCGTCGGCGGCCTCCCAGTCGTAGGCGCTCAGATGGGACAGGCCGATCGCGCCGGGCAGCGGGTGCGGCAGGGCGGGCTTCGGGTCGCTCACCACGGCAGGCTCTCCATGTGGGTGCCGACCCGGTCGCGGTCCCAGGCGCCGTCGGCGACGACGAGCCGGTAGCGGAAGGCGAAGGACTCGCCCGGCGGGAGTGCGAACTCCTCGAAGAACGCCCAGGAGAAGGCGACCGTCGGGAAGGGCTCGGCGCGGACGAACCAATGCGACTCGTGGATCGCGGACGCCTCGTCGAGGTTCTCGGGCGCGTGCGCGAAGACGAGTGTGGAGTGGCCGTCGACGTCGTCGTGCTCGGTGGTGAAGGCGAGCCAGGGGCCCTGGGTACCCATGAGCTTGCCCGCGTCGGCGTCGGTGTCGGGGGCGAAGACCGTGCCGCCGGTGAAGTCGCGCGGGCCGCGCCACTGCAGTCCGGTGTAGCCGGCCATCTCACGGCCCGCGGTGGTCGGGGAGCCGAAGGCCAGGGGCTCGGAACGGAGGTTGGTGAGGCGGATCGACCAGTCCAGGGCCCAGGATCCGGCCTCCTCGTCCACCGAGTGGACGGTCAGCCCCCGTACCTCGCGGGCCCACTCCTCGCCGCCGTTCTCGACCCAGGTGAGGTTCTCGGTGAAGGCGAGCCGGTCGTCCTCGACCGTGAAGTCCGGGAAGCCGTCGTGCCGCATCGAGCCGACGCGCTCGGGCAGGGGCAGATAGCCCTGGCCGTGGACATAGCAGTTGCCGCCCCAGAAGTTCTGGCCGGACAGATGGCTCGAGGTCATCTGCAGGCCCTTGTGCCAGCGGTGGTCGTTCGGGCGGTAGCCGGTGACCGTGCGGCCGGAGAGGGTGCGCACGGGGTGCGCGTACGGCTTGCGGGACTCGAAGGGATCCGGGTCGGGGCGGTAGACGTAGCGGAGGATCTCCGTGCCGCCTGCCGTGACGGCGATGTCCTCGCCGTGCGTGTGGGTGACTCGGATGCTCATGCGCGCTCCTTGGGGGCCCAGTCGGGGTACTCGCCGTGCATGGCCTCGTAGAAGGGGTCGCCGGGGCCGATCTCCCCCGCGTGCACCGAGCGGCCGGTGAACGCCGCCTTGTACAGGGCGGCGGCGAACTCGAGGGTGGCGCGGGCGTCCTGGCCGCTGCCCGGTGGCCGGGTGCCGGTGTCGTAGGCGTCGAGGAGCGTGCCGAGCTGGGCCGTGTGCGAACTCGGCACGTCGTTCGCGGGGGTGCGCCAGGCGGTGGCGCGCTCGGAGGCGACGTGCGGGGCCGGGGTGTAGGCCCAGCTCTCGTTGCTGTGGCCGTACAGGTGGGTGAGCTCGACCGTGGCGTCCGCGCAGTCGACGCGGATGCGGCTCACCTCGTCCGGGGACAGCACGCTGTTCACGACGGTCGCGAGGGCGCCGCCACGGAAGCGGACCAGCGCGGTGGAGACGTCCTCGCTCTCGGTGTCGTGGACGAGGCGGGCCGCCATGGCCTGGATCTCCTCCCACTCGCCGAGCAGGTGCAGCAGCAGGTCGTACTGGTGGATGCCGTGACCCATGGTCGGGCCGCCGCCCTCGCTGGCCCACGTGCCGCGCCACGGCACCGCGTAGTACGCGGCGTCCCGGTGCCAGGTGGTCTGGCAGTGCGCGACCAGCGGGGCGCCCAGCTCGCCGCTGGTGATCAGCTCGCGGGCATGCACGGCGCCGGAGCCGTAGCGGTGCTGGAAGACGACCGCCGCGTACGCCCCGGAGGCCTCCTCGGCTGCTGCGATCTCGTCGTACTCGGCGAGTGACAGGGTGAGCGGCTTCTCGCAGAGCACCCAGGCGCCCGCCTTGAGCGCGGCCACCGTCTGCTCCCGGTGCAGGGAGGGCGGTGTCCCTATCAGGACCAGGTCGGGGCGTACGGCGTCCAGCATCGCGTCCACCGAGGTGTACCCGGCGACCTGGTCGCCGGCCAGCTCGCGGAAGGTGTCGAGCCGCTCCTGGTCCACGTCTACGGCGGCGACCAGCTCCACTCTGTCGGAGTGGGCCCGCAGCGCGGGCAGGTGACTGCCGCTGACGATGGCTCCGGTGCCGACGACGGCCACGCGGCGGCGGGTGGGAGACCCTGGGGACACGGACATGCGGCGCTCCTCGGACGACCGGTGGACTCACGCTTGGAAAGCGCTTGCACTCGGAAGGTGACCCTAGGCGCGGGACCATGTCTGGACAACCCCCCTGCGGCGACCTGCACAAGGTCTGCGCGAGCGTTCTCCCAGCTTGGGGCCAGTATTCCGGTTCCCGTCGACCTCACAGAAACGGCATTCCCCCGTCCGACCCCTGGGGTTGACCCCACCATGAACCGGCTGCCAGCCGGAGTGATCGGGAAGCGGCTCGTCCCTACCGTTCTGTCGCACACCGCCCCCCTCGACATGTCCACGCCGGACCGCCGAGGGAGTCGCGACAGAAAGGACAGCCTCGTGCTCCGCTTATCCCGCTGCTCCCCGGGATCCGTGAGAAGGGCCGCCCTGGCCCTGACGACCGCCGCTCTCACCCTCACCGCACTGCCCGCCACGGCGACGGCCCGCCCGGCCGAGGCGGCCCCCGACCCGCTCGCCCGCTACCACCAGCAGCGCCTCGCCTGGAAGAGCTGCGTGCTCGGACCTCAGGACACGGCCGGCAAGGAGCTGCGGCAGGCGGGCGCCCGCTGCGCCGACGTGACGGTGCCGCTGGACTACTCGGACCCCGGCGGCCGTACGATCACCGTCGCGATATCCCGGATCCGCGCCACCGACACCGACCGCCGCGTCGGCCCGCTGCTGCTCAACGGCGGCGGCCCCGGCGGGCCGTCGCTCGGCGACCCGCCGTGGGTGCGCGAGGCCATGAAGGGCGTCGCCGCACGGTACGACGTGGTGGGCGTCGACCCCCGCTTCATCGGCCGCAGCACACCGCTGAACTGCCGCTGGCCGACCGGCTCGGCGTGGCGCGGGGCGGGCGAGGACCGGGCCGGCTTCGACCGTATGACCGCGTTCTCGAAGAACCTCGCCGAGCTCTGCCGCGACAACGCGGGCGATGCCCTGCCCCACGCCACGACCCGCAACACCGCGCGCGACATGGACGTCGTCCGGGCCGCACTGGGCGAGCGGCGGATCTCCTACCTGGGCTACTCGTAAGGCAGCTACCTCGGCGAGGTGTACACCACGATGTTCCCCGGGCGCACCGACCGGGTCGTCCTGGACGGTGTGATCGACCCGGACCGGTACGGGCCGAGGCTGCTGCGGGGCGTCGAGCGGGCCAACCGGCACGCGCTGGAGGGGTGGGCGTCCTGGGCCGCCGCGCGCGAAGGGACCTACGGGCTGGGTCATTCAAGGGGCGAGGTGCTGGCGAACGTGGAGCGCATCCGGAGGGCACCGGCCCGCACACCGCTGCGCCTCGGCGACCACCGGCTGGACGAGCACGTGATGCCCATGGTCGTCTTCAACGGCCTCTCCCAGCACAACGACGCCGCCTACGGTGACTTCGCGCAGGGCGTGCGGGACATGCTGCGGGCGTCGCAGGGGCAGCGGGTGACGCCGTCCCCCTGGCTCGCCGGGGTGCTCGAGTTCACGCTCACGGGCACCGACTCCCCCTACGGCAGCGCGCAGACGGCGATCTTGTGCGGCGACGGCGCCGCGCCTCGTGACCCGGAGGTCTACTGGCGCGACGTCCAGCGCACGCGTGCGCAGGACCCGCTGTTCGCGCCCGTCACGCACAACATCAACCCGTGCGCGTTCTGGGACCGGCCGCGCGAGCGCCCGACCAGGATCCGCGACGACCTGCCCGCCCTCCTCGTCAACGCCACCGGAGACCCGCGCACCGACTACGACGGCGCCGAGGCGGTGCGCGGCATGTGGCCCTCCTCGCGCCTGGTCACGCTGAGCGGGGCCGACCAGCACGCGGTGTACGGCGTCCACGGTGTGCCGTGCGTCGACGACACGGTCAACGCGTACCTCGCGACGGGCCGCCTGCCGGCGAAGGACGTCGACTGCGCCGCGAGGTAGCAGGAGAGAATCTGCTGTTCCGGCGGCGACCAGGGCCGCTCCTGGTCGCCCTAGGCCCGTACCTCGCCCCCCGGCCGGAGCGCGGTGGGGCCGCGGAAGCGGTAGCGGCGTTCGGGGCGGCCCGCCACGCCGTAGCGCAGGGAGACCTCCACGCGGCCGACGGTGTGGAAGTGCTCCAGGTAGCGGCGGGCGCTCACGCGGGAGACGCCGGTCAGGGCGGCGCACTCGCTGGCGGACAGCGTGCCGTCCGCCTCGCGCAGGGCCCGCTCGACCAGCTCGGCGGTCTCCACGCTCATGCCCTTGGGCAGGGCGGCGACGGGCGAGGCCCCTCCGGCGGATCCGGCCAGCACCCGGTCGACGTCGGCCTGGCTGCGCACGACCGTGCCGAGCAGCCGGCCGCGCCGGTCGGCGTAGCGCTCCAGCCGGGCGCGCAGCTCCTCGGACTCGAACGGTTTGAGGAGGTAGTCGACGACCCCGTGCCGGACGGCACCGCGGACCGTCTCGGCCTCCCGGGCGGCGCTGACGACCATGACGTCGCAGTCGTGGCCCGCGGAACGCAGCCGGGGGATCACCTCGAGGCCGAAGATGTCCGGCAGGTGCAGGTCGAGCAGCACGAGGTCGGGGCGCAGCGCGTCGGCGGCGGCGACGGCCTGTGCGCCGGTACCGGCGACGCCGACGACGCGGAAGGGGTCGACCCGCTCGACGAAGGCGCGATGGACCTTGGCCACCATGAAGTCGTCGTCGACCACGAGGACGTCGATCGTGCCGGTGGTGGCGGACGTGCGGGGCTCGCTGGTCATCGGGTCGCTCCTTCCGTGCCGGGGCCGCCCATCATGGCGTCCACCTGCGGTGAGGGAAAGAGATGTGCGGGGTGCGGTCCACGAGGCAGGGGGCGCACACCGCTGTTCCGACGACCGCAAAGACCAAAACCTCCGTTGGTTCCGCAAGAGAGACAGCTCGTCGGCGCCCGGGCAGCATGTGGCCCACATCACCCTCCCCCACAGGGCCTTTACCTACCCGCATCGACGTACCGACAGGTGGTGGCACTCGTGCGCCTGCGCACTCCCCTGGCCCTGCTCGGGGCCGCCGTGCTCGTGCTCGTCGGACCGCCGCTGCTGACCACCGGCAGCGGCACCGAGACCGGCACACAGATCCCGGGCCTGCGTTTCATGGTCCCCAACACGCCCGGCGGCGGCTACGACATCACGGCCCGTACGGCCGCGAAGAACGCCGAGGACGCCGGACTGACCCACAACATCGAGGTGTTCAACCTGCCCGGAGCCGGCGGCACCGTGGGCCTCAGCCGGCTGGTGAGCGAGCAGGGCAACGGCAAGCTCGCCATGTCCATGGGCCTCGGGGTCGTGGGGGCCGTCCGTTCCAACGACGCGCCGAAGACGCTCGGCGACACCACGCCGATCGCCCGGCTCACCGAGGAGCAGGACGTCGTCGTGGTCGCCAAGGACTCCCCGTACAAGACGATCGACGACCTGATCGGCGCCTGGAAAAAGAACCCCGGCAAGCTCCCGGTGGGCGGCGGGTCCTCCCCCGGCGGGCCGGACCACCTCGCGCCGATGCTGATGGCGCGGGCCGCCGGGATCCCGCCGAAGCAGGTGAACTACATCCCCTTCGACGGCGGCGGCGAGCTGCTCGCCTCCATCCTCGGCAACAAGGTCGCCTTCGGTGTCTCCGGTGTCGGCGAGTACCTGGACCAGATCAAGGCGGGCGAGCTGCGCCTCCTCGCGGTCACCGGCCCGAAGCGGGTCGACGGGCTCGACGGGCCGACGCTGAAGGAGGCCGGCTACGACGTGAACTTCACCAACTGGCGCGGCGTCGTCGCCCCGCCCGGCCTCACCGACGGCGAGCGGGCCAAGCTCGTGCGGCTCGTCGAGGAGCTGCACGGCTCCGACGAGTGGCGGAAGTCGATGAAGCAGAACGGCTGGGACGACGCCTTCCTCACCGGTGACAAGTTCGGCGCGTTCCTCGACGCCGAGGACAAGCGCGTGGTTTCGGTGCTGAAGGAGCTGGGACTGTGACGACGCAGACCGACA
The DNA here is from genome assembly GCF_042674225.1 of Streptomyces sp. NPDC056948. Lineage (NCBI taxonomy): Bacteria > Bacillati > Actinomycetota > Actinomycetes > Kitasatosporales > Streptomycetaceae > Streptomyces > Streptomyces sp. NPDC056948. The sequence goes on along the minus strand of NZ_JBHUQX010000206.1, from coordinate 4,789 downwards.
TTCCCCCCGCCGAGACCGGCGGCGAACGGCGCTCGTGGCTGCGCGAGCACTCCGAACTCGGCGTGTGTGTGCTGCTGCTGGCACTGGGCGTGCTCGTCCTGACCGACGCGCTCACCATGGACGTCGACATCGCCCAGCGCGGCCCCGTCGGCCCCAAGACCGTGCCGATCGTGGTCGGCGCGGGGCTGCTGGTGATCGCCGCGCTGCTCGCCGTGGACGTGCTGCGCGGCGGCCGGGGGCAGGCCGAGACCGGTGAGGACGTCGACCTGTCCGAGCCCGCCGACTGGCGCACGGTGCTGCTGCTGGCCGGAGTGTTCCTCGGCGCGGCCGTCCTCATCGAGCCGCTCGGCTTCCCCGTGGCGGGCGCGCTGCTCTTCTGGGGCGCGGCGTTCGCGCTCGGCAGCCGCAGGATCGACCGCGATCCGCTCATCGCGGCCGGGCTGTCCCTCGTCACCTACACCGTGTTCAACAATCTGCTCGGAGTGCCCCTGCCCGGCGGTCCGCTGATGGGAGTGCTGTGACATGGATGCCTTCAACTCCCTTCTGGACGGCTTCGGTACGGCCCTCACGCCGATCAACCTCCTGTGGGCCGTCATCGGTGTGCTGCTCGGCACGGCGATCGGCGTGCTGCCGGGCATCGGCCCGGCGATGGCGGTCGCGCTGCTGCTGCCGGTGACGTACGGGCTCGACCCGATCGGCGCGTTCATCATGTTCGCCGGCATCTACTACGGCGCGATGTTCGGCGGTTCGACCACCTCCATCCTGCTCAACACGCCCGGTGAGAGCGCGGCGGTGGTGGCGGCCATGGAGGGCAACCCCATGGCCAAGTCCGGGCGCGGCGCCCAGGCCCTCGCGGCGGCCGCCGTAGGGCACTTCGCGGGCGGCCTGATCGGCACGCTCCTGCTGGTGGCGCTCGCCCCGACGGTCGCGAAACTGGCCGTGGACATCGGCGCGCCGGACTACTTCGCCATCATGGTGCTGGCGTTCATCGCGGTGACGTCGGTGCTGGGCTCGTCCCGCATCCGCGGCCTCGCCTCCCTGCTCATCGGCCTCACCCTGGGCCTGGTGGGCCTGGACCAGATGACCGGCCAGCAGCGTCTGACGTTCGGCTCGCTCCAACTGGCCGACGGTATCGACGTGGTGATCGTCGCGGTCGGTCTCTTCGCGATCGGCGAGGCCCTGTGGGTCGCCGCCCATCTGCGGCGCGGGGCGCCGGAGCCGATCCCGGTGGGCCGGCCGTGGCTGGGGCGCGAGGACGTGAACCGGACCTGGAAGTCGTGGCTGCGCGGCCCGTTCATCGGCTTCCCGTTCGGCGCGATCCCGGCGGGCGGCGCCGAGATCCCCACCTTCCTGTCGTACGTGACGGAGAAGCGACTGTCCAAGCACAAGGACGAGTGGGGCAAGGGCGCTATCGAGGGCGTCGCGGGACCGGAGTCGGCGGCGTCCGCCTCGGCGGCGGGCACCCTGGTGTCGATGCTGACCCTGGGCCTGCCGACCACGGCGGTCGCGGCGGTCATGCTGGCCGCCTTCCAGCAGTACGGCATCCAGCCCGGACCGCTGCTCTTCGAGCGCGAACCCGACCTGGTGTGGGGCCTGATCGCCTCCCTCTTCGTCGGCATGGTGCTGCTCCTGGCCCTCAACCTGCCGCTGGCGCCGGTGTGGGCGAAGCTGCTGCGCATTCCGCGGCCGTATCTGTACGCGGGGATCATGTTCTTCGCGGCGGTCGGCGCGTACGCGGTCGGCGGCGAGGTGATCGACCTGGTGATCCTGCTGATCATCGGCCTGATCGGCTTCGGCATGCGCCGCTACGGCCTGCCGGTGCTGCCCGCGGTCATCGGCGTCATCCTCGGCCCGAACGCCGAGCAGCAACTGCGACGCGCCCTGCAGATCAGCGACGGAAGCGTCTCCGGCCTGGTCAACACGCCGTTCGCGGTGACCGTATACGCCGTGATCGTGGTGCTGCTGGCCTGGCCGCTGCTGAAGAAGGCGGTGACGCGCAGGCGCGTGGAGGCCTGACGCGCGCGAACCGTGGGGGCGTGGCTCATCCGGGCCACGCCCCCTCGGCCTGTCCTAGGGCACCGCCTCCCGCGTGCCGTCGGGGAACCGGATCTCCACGGACCCGTCGGCGTCGGCCCGGGCCCGGGCCCCAGTGACCGGTACGCGCGGATCGGTGCCGAGCACGACCAGCGTTACCAGGAGGTGGGTGCCACCGGGGTGGGACGGCAGCGTCAACTGCGGCGTCGCCGAGTGGTGGCCGTATGCGTTGCTGCCCGCCGCCGCTACGACCGTGCCCTCGTCGTCGCTCCAGCCGTGGAGGCCTACGAGCGCACTGGTCAGGCCGTCAGCGCGCCGGGCCAGTGCCCAGCCGGGGCCGGTCCGGGCGGCCGGCGGGGCGGTGTCGTCGGCGACGGCCCAGCCGCCCTCGCGTACCGGCGTGCCCGGGGGCGCGTCGACGCGGTGCACCCGGACCTCCCAGGGGCCGTGCACCACGCTGACCGTCTCGATGCGGTGTCCTTCGCCGCTGCCCGGGAGCAGAGCCCGGTGCCAGGAGGCGGCACGGGCGCCCTCGGCGCCGAGGGGGTGGATACGGCCGCGCGGGGTCGGCGTGCCGTCGGGCGCGAGCAGGGCGATGTGGTTGTCGGGGCCCGTGCGCGATGTCGGAGGGGTCTCGGGGGCCGTGGCGCTGGAGTAGGCGAACCGGGCGTAGTGCGGGCTGTCCTGCGCCTCCGCAGGTGGGGGCGGCAGGCGGTCGCTGCCGTGGTTGACGAGCCGTACGATCCCGTCGGCAGCGGTGGAGTGCAGCAGCCAGCCGGGGCCCGGTAACGCGAGGCGTACGTCGGCCGTCTCGACCGGCCCGGGTTCCTCGGGCGCGGTCCACACGGGGTGGTCGGCGGGCAGGAGCAGGCCCAGGAAGGCCTTGCTCGCCCAGTAGGGGGACGCCGGGCCCGAGTAGCGCTGGATGACAGGCGGGAAGGGCCCGTACCAGCCGAGCGTGAGCAGCCCCTGCTCGTCGGGCACGCCCCGCTCGGCGAAGTGTTTCAGGGCCCCCGAGGCGAGGCGACGGGTGCGGCCGGGCGGCAGCGGAGTCACGTCGGCGAGAACACCCGCCCACAGGGGAGCGGTCGTGGCGAAGCGGTAGGTGAGCGAGCGGCCCTGGTGGACCGGTGCACCGTCCGCGCCGAAGAAGTGCTGGTGGTCGTGGAGGAACGACCGCAGGCGTGCCCGGTGGGCCGCCACCGGTCCCGGGTCGGCGCGCGGTCCGGCGATACGGGCCCAGAGCACCGGATACAGGTGCAGGGCCCAGGCGTTGTAGTAGTCGAACTTGCGGCCGTCGCCGTCGGTGTACCAGCCGTCGCCCCGGTGCCAGTCCTCCAGGCGTGCCAGGCCGGCTTCGATCTCGCGGCGGCTGTGCGGGGCGCCGACGGAGGCGAGGAACTCCTCGGTGATGACCTGGAACAGCCGCCAGTTGGAGTCGTTGACGACCGCTCCGACGAAGCCGCCCAGCCAGTCGGCGATCCGCTGCCGTACGCGGTCGTCGAGCCGGTCCCAGATCCACGGGCGGGTCTCGTGCAGGGCGATCGCGAGGGACGCCGCCTCGACCATGGGCTGGCCCCGGTCCGTGATGGGCGGCCAGCGGTCGGGGCTGCGCGGGTCGGTGCCGGCGGCGAGCCCGGCCGCGTACCGGTCGATGAGTCCTGGCTGCCGTCCGCCCGAGCCGGCGATACGGAAGGCCGCCAGCAGGAAGGAGCGGGCGAAGCCCTCGAGCCCGTCCGACCAGGGGCCGGAGTGGCTGGGCGGTCCGGGGAGCCGGTACTGGGCCAGGCCCGGGGAGGCGTAGGGCAGCAGGGCGTCCAGGAGGCGGTCGGCGATCGCCTCCCAGTGGGCGCGTGTCCAGCCGGTGAGGGGCGAGGTCAGCGGGTCGGGGGGCGGCAGGTGGGGAAGGTTGGGCAGGTGCGTCGGGTCGGGGAGCGACACGTGCGGCGCGCTCATGCGGGTGCGGTTCCTCCGTTGGTCACAGGGCACGCCCGGGCGGGGGCGTGCCGACACTGTCGCGGACGACGATGTGGGTGCCGAGCAGATGGTGGGCCCCGGCGGCGTGCTCGGGGTCGCGCAGGGCGATGCGCACGGCGGCGCGGCCGAGTTCCTCGGCGGGGGTGCGGACGGTGGTGAGCGGCGGGTTGAAGTCCTCGGCGAGCGGGATGTCGTTGTAGCCGACGACCGACACGTCACCGGGGACGCTCAGCCCGGTGTCGGCGATCGCCCGCAGGGCACCGGCGGCGACCATGTCGTCACCGGCGAAGACGGCGGTGAACTCCTTTGTCTGCTTGAGGAGTTCGGTCATCGCACGATGGCCGGCGGCGCGGCCGAGACCGCAGTCGACGACGTGCGCGGCCTCGGGCGGCAGCCCGTGCTCGGCGAGGGCGGACCGGTAGCCGGCGACACGGGCGTCGAGGGCGGTGTTGCCGGGCAGTCCGCCGAGGAAGACGATCCGGCGGTGCCCGGCCGAGAGCAGATGGGCGGTGACGGCGCGGGCCCCGGCCTCGTTGTCGAACTCGACGACGAGCGCGGGGATCTCCGGGTCGGGCGCGGGCCGGCCGCAGAGCACGAGCCGGGCTCCGGAGGAGTCCAGGGCATGGGCGTAGTGGGAGACGCGCTCGCGGTAGGCGTCGTCCTCGACGACCCCGCCGACCAGGATCACCAGCCGGGCGCCCTCCTCCCGCATGAGCTGCACGAACTCCATCTCGCGCTGCGCGTCCCCGCCGGTGGCGCCGACCACGCAGAGCCAGCC
>NZ_JBHUQX010000205.1:0-16098 GCF_042674225.1 Streptomyces sp. NPDC056948 | reverse complement strand
GGGCTGCTCTTTCTGCTTCGTGACCGATTCGACCTCTTTCAGGGACGTGCCGTATGACCCCGACCGTGTCCGCCTCCGGGCTCAGCCTCCGCTACGGAGGCACCCGCGCCCTCGACGACGTGTCGCTGCGCCTGTCCGCCGGCGTCACCGGGCTGCTCGGGCCGAACGGCGCCGGCAAGACCACGCTGCTGCGGGTCCTCGCCACGGCCCTGCCCGCCGACCAGGGCGCCTTCACCGTGCTCGGGCATGACCCGGGCACCGCGCGGGGCCGGCAGGAGGTGCGGCGCCGGCTGGGCTATCTGCCGCAGACGCCGGGGTTCCACCCGGACTTCACGGCCTTCGAGTTCGTCGACTACGTGGCGATCCTCAAGGAGATGACCGACCGGTCCGCCCGGCACCGGGAGGTGCGGCGGGTGCTGGACGAGGTGGGACTCGCCGACGTACGCGGGAAGCGGATCCGGAAGCTGTCCGGCGGGATGCGGCAGCGGGTCGCCCTCGGGGCCGCCCTGGTCGGCGACCCCGGGTTCCTGGTCCTCGACGAGCCCACCGTCGGACTCGACCCCGAACAGCGCATGCGGTTCCGGGAGTTGATCGCGGGCGCCGGGGAGGGGCGCACCGTGATGCTGTCCACCCACCAGACGGAGGACGTGGCGATGCTCTGCCACCGCGTGCTGGTCATGGCCGGCGGCCGGGTGCGCTTCGAGGGCACCCCTGCCGAGCTGACCGCGCGGGCCGCGGGGCGGGTGTGGAGCAGCACGGAGCGGGACCCGGGCGCGAAGGCGGGATGGCGCACGGGGACCGGGTCCTTCCGGAACGTGGGGGACCCGCCGGACGGTGCCGAGCTCCTCGAACCCACCCTGGAGGACGGCTATCTGCTCACCCTCGACGGTGACGCCGTGGAGGTGGCGGCATGACCGCGGTGATGGAGAAGCCGGTCGCCTCCGACGAGCGGGCCGAGAAGGACCGGCCGTGGGCCGCCGTGATCGCCCTGGCCGGGTTCGAGACGCGCCGGCTGCTGACGATGCTGCCGATGATCATCGCCTTCCTTGTCTACATCGGCTGGACCGTATGGCGCATGGGGAGGGACTGGGGTGGCTATCCGGCCCTCCAGGACGCCGACCGCGCCACCCAGAGCGCGCCGATGCTCGTCGGGCTCACGGTGCTGCTGTGCGTCAATCGCGCCGCGCTGCGCTCCCGGCGGCACGGGACGGAGCCGTACTTCGCGGTGCTGGTCCTGCCGCCGTGGCGGCGTACGGTCGCCCATGCGCTGTCCGTCCTGGCCGCGGCCCTGATCACCGCCGTGTGCGTGGCCGCGCAGTTCGGCCGGGAGGCGCTCCGGCCCGGCGCGATCGGGCACGGTTCGGTGAGCGAACTGCTCGTGGGGCCGCTGACCGTGCTGCTGGCCGGGCTGGTCGGGCTCCTCATGGCAGAGCTGGTGCGGTCGTCTCTGGCCGCGCCGCTGCTCGTCGTGTTCTCCCTGTTCCTGTTCCTCTTCTTCTGGGGTACGAGCGACGACGGAAGCCGCTGGCTGCTGCCGGTCGTCGTCGAGGCGACCAGCAACACCCTGCCGTCCGACCTGCTGGGCCGGCCCGCAGGCTGGCACGCCCTGTATCTGGCCGGGCTGGCGCTGTGCGCGGGCCTGACGGCGGTGCTGGTCGCCGGTGGCCGCAAGCCGGTTCTCCTGACGGGGATCGCCGGGGCGCTGGCCATGACGCTGGTCGGCGGGGTGACCCAGACGGGCGGCGAATCCCCTGAGCTGGTCCGGGCCCGGGAACGGGCCTCGGCCACCCCCGAGCAGGAGCAGTCCTGTGTCCGGCGGGACGGGTCGACGTACTGCGCGTTCCCCGAGTGGGGGCCGCGGGTCGGGGACTGGGCCGGGGTGGTGGACCGGGTGCGGTCCCTGGCCGGGGGCGACGCGCAGGACCAGAAGATCGTCGTACGGCAGCGGGTCGAGGCCAACTACGGCCTCTCCAGCGAGGGTGCGCTGATGCCGCTGGAGCGTCCGCACGAGGTGACGGTGGGCACCCGGTGGGGCGGCAACCGCGTCCCCGAGTTCTCGGCCGCCGTCGCCGGAGTGCTGGTCGCGGGTGATGAGAAGGCCTCGACCTCGATGTGCGACGGCCGCATCGTCACCGTGATGTGGCTGGCCCTGGGCTGGGAGTCCGACCCGATGGCCGCGCTGCGCCGCGTCCGCCTCGACGACAGCGACACCGGCTCGGCGCTCGTGCTCCAGCCGACGGACGGGCTGTACATGACCGACGCCCAGACGGAGGTGCTGCGCGAACTGCTGGCGCGGCCCCGGGGCGAGGTCACGGCACGCGTGAAGGACAACTGGGCCGCGTTGACCGAGCCGAAGGTGACCGCGGCCCGGGCCGCGGAGCTGCTGGGCGTGGCCGCACCGGAAGGGGACGACAAGTGCTCGGACTGAGCAGGGAGTTGGTCGTCGCCGTCTGCCGGACCCTGCCGTTGGGTCTGGTGGGGGCGGCCGGTGCGACGGGGCTGCTGATGGCCGCGCTGACCCGGACCACCGGCGAGGCGGGGGAGTGGCTCGCGCTGCCTCTGCTCCGGGCGGCGATCCTGGCCTTCGCGATGGGCCTGGTGTTCCTGCTGGACGACCCGGCCCGGCACACCACGTCCACGGTGCCGACCCCGCGCCCGGTCCGTACCGGACTGCGGGTGGCGCTCGTCCTCCCGGTCGTGGCGGCCTGGTGGGCGGTGGCGCTGCTGCTGGTGCCGCGGGACATACGGCCGCCGGTCGCCGACATCACACTGGAGGCCGGGTCGGCCTTCGCCCTGGCGGTGACCGCCGCGGTGGTCGCGGTGCGCTGCAGCGACATCGCACGACCCGGGGCGCGCCTCGCGAGCGGTCTGCTGACCTCGGCGGTGCTGGTTCTGCTGTTCTGGCCCGGGCGGTGGGCGCTGCTCGTGCCGGTGCAGGACGAGCGGTGGGCGGCGGCGCATGACCGGTGGGCGGTGGTGTTGACCGGGGCCGTGCTGGTGGGGGTGCTGGGGGCGGGGGAGCCGGTGCGGCGGTGGGCGTGGCCGGTGGTGCGGGCGCGGTGATGGGCCCTGCGGGTGACTGGTCCGCGGTGTTGGTGCTGAAACGACCCGCAGGAGACCGACACCGCCGGCCTCCTGGCCGCCGACATCAAAGGAGTCAATGCCGCTCGGCCACGACCCTGTGCGACTTGAGATCACCGAAGCTGCATGGCAGCGATTACCCATAAGGGGCCCTGCTCCGTCCGGTTCACGCGGGCGGAGCAGGGCCTCTCAACGCAATGCTTCCCCCAGCTCCGGCGGCACCCATCGATCGCCTCCGACGACGTCAACGCGAAGGATGGCCTACTGCCGAACAGGGCCAAGTGCCTGTGATCACGCGTGCGGTATAGCTACGGTGACACTGCTGATTGCGAGGTGTTTGAGTGCTCGATAACGGCTACTCCGCCGACGAACACGGCAGCATGGAAGCTCTCGACGTCACGGAGGAGACACACGAACAGGTGATCGCAGCTGAGTCTCGGCTCGAATCCGGATACCTCGCCATCCTGAGCGCCCATGAGTACTACGCGAAGCTGGATGCGCAGGCTTCACATGCGGAAGGGGGCGCAGCCGAGAAGGGAGGCGAAAAAAGTGAGGGGGGCATCAGCAATGGGACCGGTCGGCTCGTGGCCCTGGTCACAGGGGCCGTCACCGCAGGTGTCGCGCTCGTGAGGCTCAAGATCGCTTCGATGAGCGAGTCGGCCCAGACCGAGCGGGAGCGGTTGCGGCAAGAGGCCATGACCCGGCGTGAAACCCTGCGCCAGGAGGCGATGACGAGGCGCGCCGAGATCACCGGACGCAGTGAGGAATCCCCCGGCGAGGACGAGAGCGGGGGTACTGATGAGAACCGAGCAAGTCCCCAGGCGCCCGACGCAGGAGGAAGTTGAACGCGCGCGCCAAGGCCTCAGCGCCATCCGGCGAGCGAGGTGGCGGCGCCGGATTCACGACTGGTGGGGTTGGAGCCCGTTCCTTGCTGTCGACTGCATGGTGGTCCACATCCTGGCGACGACGGCATCCGCTGCTGCCTTGGCGTCCTACGCTCTGATGCACGCGCTTGGGCTTACCTACCTCATGTGGCGAAAGCTGGAGTGGCGGCGCTGGCTCGGGGTGACTCTTTTCGTCCTCTGGTGCGCAGAAGAGGCTGTACTGCTCGTCATGTTCGCCGCATTGCTTGCCCCCGCATTGCCGTTGCTTCAGCTATCGCTGAGCCCGATGGGTGTCATCCGTGCGGTCATCTTGGGGCTGCCTGCCCTGCTTTTCGTCGCGAGCTGCGTATTCATACCCATCGCAATGCTCAAGCCTGAGCTATTCCGGTGTCGGTAGAAGCAAGAGGGCGCCCGGAACGATTGCCCGGACCACCCGACGCCGAGCTCCAGCCCCAGATTCCAGACGGATGCGATCAGCGGTCCGCCCTGGCGCCACCCACCGGGCCCTGTACCCGGGGCGCACGACCTCGCCGACGCCCTGGACGGCTGCTAGGCGCGTGCGCAACCGCCGTCCGTCGCCTCTGCCCCGCCCGACACGCTGACGAACAGGAGGCGGGGTGGGTGCAGCTAAGCCAGTGCGGGTGACCGGTGGTGGCTACAGGTCTCCGGACTGCCAGCGGGCCTCCTCCGTCTCGAGGGTGGTGGGGTCGGGGGTGCGGTGGCGGATCGTGGTCAGCCAGGCGTCGACGGCGTTCGCGAGGCCGGTCAGGGGCGGTGGGTCGTCCGAAGTGAGCAGGGCCAGCAATGGCGCCGCCGCCGGGTCGTTCGTGTCGCAGGATTCGCACAGCACCGACTCCCTGAGTCCCTCGACCTGTTCGCCGGAGCTGTTGTGCCAGCGGTGTGGATAGCGCGCGGCCAGCAGCGCAGGGGCTGCGCAGCGGGCGCAGACCAGGGGCGTCACGCGAGGCCCACCCAGGCGTCCGCCCCGAACGTGCCCTTCACGTCCGAGGCGACGGTGGTGGGGTCCACCGTGCTGTGCAGGGCGTAGACGGTCGTCCTGTGGGTGCCGCGGACCCGCAGACGGACCGGGGAGTCGCCGGGATGGTCGGTGAGGATCCGCTTCAGCTCCTCCACGGACTGCCGGGTGATCCGGTGCGCGGGCAGGGCGAGACGGACCGGGGGCCTGCCTTCCTGCTCGGCCAGGGACACGTCCAGCACGGCGAGTTCCCTGCCGAAGAGGCTCAGGGTGCCGTCACGGTCCTCGATCCTGCCGCGGACGGAGACGACGTCGTCCTCGGTCAGCGCGTGCTGGACCAACTGATAGACGGCGGGGAAGAACAGCACCTCGACACCGGCGTCCCGGTCCGTGACGTGGACGACGGCCCAGGCGTTCCCCTGCTTGGTCACCTTGCGCTGGACCCCGGTGATCAGCCCCGACAGCCGTACCTCACCCGAGGCGCGGCCCGAGGCGAGGAGCTCGGCGATGGAGCAGTCACGGGCGGCGGCGAGGATCCGCTCGGCACCGTCCAGGGGGTGGGCGGAGACGTACAGGCCGAGCATCTCCCGTTCGGTCGCCAGCAGTTGGCGGCGCGGCCACTCCTCCTCGTCGACGGGGAAGTCCAGCCCGAAGGCCGGGGTGTCCGCCTCGGACGTGCCCAGGCCGGCGAAGAGGTCGTCCTGGCCGAAGCTCGCCGCCTTCTTCACCGGGACGACCGCGTCGATCGCGGCCTCGTGCATGGCGGTCAGGCCCTTGCGGGAGTGCCCGAGCGAGTCGAAGGCACCCGCCTTGATCAGGGACTCCACCGCCCGCTTGTGGAGTGCGGGCAGACCGGCCTTGTGCAGGAAGTCGGAGAAGGACGTGAACCGCCCGCCGCCGCGGCGGGCGTCGATGACGGACTCGATGACACCGTCGCCGACGTTGCGCACGGACCGCAGCCCGAACCGTACGTCGTCCCCGACCGCGGCGAACTCCGCCACCGACTCGTTCACGTCGGGCGGCAGCACCCTCACTCCGTTGGCCCGGGCGTCGGCGAGATAGAGCGCGGCCTTGTCCTTGTCGTCGCCGACCGAGGTGAGCAGGGCGGCCATGTACTCGGCGGGATGGTTGGCCTTGAGGTAGGCGGTCCAGTAGGAGACGAGGCCGTACCCGGCCGTGTGGGACTTGTTGAAGGCGTAGCCGGAGAACGGCAGCATCACGTCCCACAGGGCCTGGACCGCCTCGTCGGAGAAGCCGTTCGCTCGCATGCCGCCGTGGAACTTCTCCCACTCGGCGGCCAGCACCTCGGGCTTCTTCTTGCCCATCGCCCGGCGCAGCATGTCCGCGCCGCCCAGGGTGTAGCCGGCCAGTTGCCGGGCGATGGCCATGATCTGCTCCTGGTAGACGAGCAGATGGTGGGTGGAGCCGAGGATCGGGTCGAGGGCCTCCCGCAGCTCCGCGTGGATCGGGGTCGGCGCCTGCTTGCCGTTCTGGCGCAGGGCGTAGTTGGTGTGCGCGTTGGCGGCCATCGGGCCGGGCCGGTACAGGGCGTTGGCCGCGGCGATGTCCTCGAAGCGGGTCGGTGCCATCAGCCTGAGCAGGGCGCGCATGCCGCCGCTGTCGAGCTGGAACACACCGAGGGTGTTGGCCTCGGCCAGCAGCCGGTAGGTCCGGGCGTCGTCCAGCGGGATGACGACCGTGCCCGGGTCACCGTCCCCGGGGTCGACGGTGGCCAAACGGATGCCCCGGTTCTCCCGGACGTTCTCGATGGCCTGGTCGATGACGCCCAGGTTCCGCAGCCCCAGGAAGTCCATCTTCACCAGGCCCATCGCCTCGCACGACGGGTAGTCGAAACCGGTGATGCGCGCACGGTCGGAAGCCCGCAGATGCAACGGGATCCGGTCGGTCAGCGGGGTCTTGGACAGGATCACCGCGGCGGCGTGCACCCCGGTGCCGCGCGTCAGGCCCTCCACGCCACGGGCTGTGTCGATCACCCGCCGCACATCCGGCTCGCCGTCGTACAGCTGTCGGATCTCACCGGCCTCCGGGTAGCGCGGGTGGGAGGAGTCGAAGATCGCGTCCAGTGGGGCGGGTTTGCCGTTCTGGTCGGGCGGGAGCGCCTTGGTGATCCGCTCGCCGTGGGCGAAGGGGTAGCCCAGGATGCGCGTGGAGTCCTTGATGGCGTTCTTCGCCTTGATCCGGCCGAAGGTGTTCACCAGGGCCGTGTACGCGTCGCCGTACTTGTCGATCACGTAGCGGACCATGCGGTCGCGCTGCCGGTCGTCGAAGTCGAGGTCGACGTCGGGCGGGTTGATGCGCTCGGGGTTCAGGAACCGTTCGAAGAGCAGCCCGTGTTCCAGAGGGCACAGTTCGGTGATGCGGGTGGCGTACGCGACGAGGGAGCCGGTGGCCGAGCCACGGCCCGGGCCGAGTGGGATGCCGTTGGCCCGGGCGTACCGGCAGATGTCGGCCACGACCAGGAAGTACGAGCTGAAGCCCATCGGCCCGATGACCGACATCTCGGTCTCGAACCGGTCCAGGACCCGCGCCGGCACCGGATCCCCGTAGCGCAGGGTGAGACCCGTCAGGACCTCCTTCCGCAGCCACGACTCCTGCGTCTCGCCCTCGGGCACATCCGGAAAGCGCGGCATCTCGTCGACCTGGTCGAAGACCTCGTCGTACGACTCGACGCGCTCGGCGATCAGCAGCGTGTTGTCGCAGGCCTCGGGGAGGTCGGTGAAGAGGGCGCGCATCTCGGCGGCCGGCTTCAGGTAGTAGCCGGAGCCGCTGAAACGGAAGCGGCGCGGGTCGTCCTTGTTCTTGCCGACGCCGATGCACAGCAGGTTGTCGTGGGCGTCGGCCTGGTCCTCGGTGACGTAGTGGGCGTCGTTGGTGGCCAGGAGAGGCAGGTCCAGGTCCGCGGCCAGGCGTAGGAGCCCGTCCCGGACCTCGCGTTCGATGGCCAGGCCGTGGTCCATCAGCTCCAGGAAGTAGTTCTCCCGGCCGAAGATCTCCTGATAGGCGCCCGCGGCAGTCCTGGCCTCCTCGTACTGCCCGAGACGCAGCCGCGTCTGGACCTCGCCGGAGGGACAGCCCGTGGTGGCGATGATGCCGTCCGGCCGCTCGGCGATCAGCTCACGGTCCATACGCGGCTTCCCGGCTGGGAACTGCCCCTCGTAACTGGCCTGTGTGCTGAGCCGGAACAGATTCCGCAGCCCCCGGGCGTTGTACGCCCACATGGTCATGTGCGTGAAACGGCCGCCGCCCGACACGTCCTTCGAGCCCTCCCCGCCCTCCCCGACGGCCCGGCGACCGCCCGGCCCCCAGAACTCCTGCCTGCGCGAGAACCGGGAAGAGGGCGCCACATACGCCTCGATACCGATGACGGGCCTGACCGTGTCGAAGTCCTTCGCGGTCTGCGCGAACTCATGGGCCCCGAACATGTTCCCGTGGTCGCTCATCGCGATCGCGGGCATGCCCTGCCGTGCCACCTCGGCGAACATCGGCCTCAGCTTCTGCGCACCGTCGAGCATCGAATACTCCGTGTGGTTGTGCAGATGAACGAAGGAGTTCGGCATATCCGCATGAAATCGGTTGCAGAGCCGCAGGATCAAACAACAGGCACACTCATCAGAACAACCACAGGTTGTGCATCTAGGCTATCGGCGTGGACCTCAAAGCCGTACGAGCCTTCGTGGCGATCGCCGACTCCGGGCAGTTCCAGAAGGCCGCCGTGGATCTGGCCCTCACCCAGCAGGCCGTCTCCAAGCGGATCGCCGCGCTGGAGAAGGATCTCGGGGTGCGGCTGCTCGTGCGCACGGCACGGGGAGCGGAGCTCACCATCGACGGGCAGGCGCTCCTGCCGCACGCCCGGGCCCTGCTCCGGGCGGAGGAGCGGGCGGTGGCCGCCGTGAGCCCAGGGGACCGTGCGCTACGGGTGGACGTCGTGGGGCGCCGGGTCGCCACGGCCGGACTGGTACGGGACTTCCACCTGGCGCATCCGGAGATCGCTCTGGACGTCGTCACGCTGTTCGGCGCGGACACGGCGCTGACCGCGGTGCGGGACGGGGGCGTCGACGCCACGTTCCGTGCCGTCACCATGCCCGGGCACCGGCTCCCCGACGGCGTCGAAGCCGTCCCGGTCCTCGACGAGCCGCTGCGGCTGTGCGTCGGGCCCGACCACGCGTTCGCCCGGGCCGCCTCGGTGACACCCGCGCATCTGGCCGGTCACCGGATCTGGATGCCGGGCAACGAGCCCGGCACGGAGTGGGCCGCGTACTACGACGAACTCGCCGCGACCTTCGGCCCGACCATCGACACCATCGGCCCCAACTTCGGTATCGAGGCCCTCCTCGACACCATCGCGGCCTCCCCGACCCTGGCGACCTTCCTCAGCGAACGCACCCCGCTGGTCTGGCCGACCGGCCACGACCTGCGTCTCGTCCCCGTGCGCGACCCGATGCCGGTCTACCCGCACTCCCTGCTCTGGCGCCCGGACAACCCGCATCCCGGCCTCGCCGCCCTCCGCGACCACCTGCTGGCGACGCGCCCCCGCTCGACCGAAGGGGAGACCTGGCGCCCGACGTGGGCGCAGCGGCCTTGAGCCCGAGCCCGGCTCAGGTCTCCGTCCGGTACATCAGATCCACCTCGTGCGTCTGGAACCCCAGCCGCTCGTACACCGTCACCGCCGCCTTGTTGTCGGCGTCGACGTAGAGCATCGCCGTCGGCAGGCCCTGCCCCGCCAGATGCCGCAGGCCGATCGTGGTCAGGGACTTGCCGAGGCCGCCGCCCTGGGCGCCGGGGCCGACGCCGAGGACGTAGACCTCGCCGAGGCCCTCCTGGGCGTGGACCTTGGTCCAGTGGAAGCCGACGAGTTCGTCGCCGCGGAAGGCGAGGAAGAAACCGGCGGGGTCGAACCACGGCTCGGACTTGCGGTCGTCGAGGTCCCGCTGCGTGAGGGAGCCCTGCTCGGGGTGGTGGGCGAAGGCGGCGGCGTTCACGGCGAGCCACGCCGCGTCGTCCTGGCCGGGGACGAAGGCGCGGACGGTGACGCCCTCGGGGAGCACCGGCTCGGGCGCGTCGAAGCCGGTCAACGGGCGGCGCATCTGGCGCAGTTCACGGAACAGGGTCAGTCCGAGGACCTGCGCGAGATGCCGGGCGGCGGAGTGGCCACCGTGCGCCCACACCCGCAGCCGCTTGCCCGACGCGGCCAGCAGGGCGGACCCGAGCGCCCGCCCGTGCCCGTGCCCGCGATGCCCGGGGTGGACGACCAGCTCGGCGGCCGGCGGCTCCACCGGGTCGGTGTCCTCGAGCTGGGCATAGCCGACGAGTTCGCCGTCGACGGTGAGCAGCAGATGCGCCACGCCCTCCCGCTCGCCGCCACGCAACTGCAACCGGCCCTGTTCGGACACCGCCTGCTGCCCGTCGGTACGGGTGGCCTCGGCGAGCAGCCCGAGCACGGCCTCGGTCTGCTCGGGGGAGAGCGCGGCAAGGGTCTCGATCGAGCGGGGGCGTCCGGGCCGTACGGTGTCGTCGCTGGTCATGCGTACGAGGGTACGGCGCCCCACCGGCAAATCGGCGGCAAAGAAGCAACCAGGATGTAACCACGAAACACCTGTCGCGCTACGCGCGTTGACTCTAGGCTGCGCCGGACGAGATCACCGTCCAAGCAAGCAGCAGCAGACCCACAGGGGGGCGTATGCCAGCCACTTCACCGGCACCGGTGCACCAGGAGCGCCGTAGACGTCGTACGAACCGTTTCGTCGCAATCGCCGCCGGTGTCGTCACCGTCGGTGGACTGGCCGCCGCGGGGCTGCCGGGGTCGGCGAGCGCCGGCGAGGACCAGCGCAAGGGCGGGCACTGGCCCGGCCGCTACCAGGATGTCCAGCTGCTGTCGTTCAACGACCTGCACGGCAATCTGGAGCCCCCGGCCGGTTCTTCCGGCCGGGTCACCGAGCAGCAGGCCGACGGTACGACGAAGACCATCGACGCGGGTGGCGTCGAGTACCTGGCCACGCATCTGCGGCAGGCCCGCAAGGGCGAGAAGTACTCCGTCACCGCAGCCGGCGGCGACATGGTCGGTGCCTCCCCGCTGATCTCCGGGCTCTTCCACGACGAGCCGACCATCGAGGCGCTGAACAAGCTCGACCTCGACGTCACGTCCGTCGGCAACCACGAGTTCGACGAGGGCGCCAAGGAGCTGTCCCGTCTGCAGAACGGCGGCTGCCACCCCAAGGACGGCTGCTACACGGACAAGAAGTTCAAGGGTGCCGACTTCCCCTACCTGGCCGCCAACGTCCTCGACGAGAAGACGAAGAAGCCGATCCTCAAGCCCTACTGGGTGTGGAAGAAGAAGGACGTCAAGGTCGGCTTCATCGGCGTGACCCTGGAGGGCACTCCGGACATCGTCTCCGCCGAGGGCGTCAAGGGCCTCTCCTTCAAGGACGAGGTCGAGACGATCAACAAGTACGCCAAGGTGCTGCGGAAGCAGGGCGTGAAGTCGATCGTTGCCCTCATCCACGAAGGCGGCTTCCCGGCGTCGACGTCGTACAACTACGACTGTGACTCCCCGGGCGCCGGCGACGGCATCTCCGGGCCGATCGTCGACATCGCCAAGAACGTCACGCCGCAGGTGGACGCGCTGGTCACCGGCCACACCCACAACGCGTACGTGTGCAGCATCGACGACCCGGCGGGCAAGCCCCGCATGGTCACCTCGGCCGCGTCCTTCGGTCGCCTCTACACCGACACCACGCTGACGTACGACCGGAAGACCGGCGACATCGCCCGTACGGCCGTGAAGTCGGCGAACCGCGTGGTCACCCGGGACGTCCCCAAGGCGCCCGACATGACGCAGCTGATCAGCAAGTGGAACACGCTGGCCGCGCCCATCGGCAACAAGCCGATCGGTTACATCTCCGGCGACATCGGCAACACCGGCAGCGAGTCCCCGCTCGGCGACCTGATCGCCGACGCCCAGCTCGCCCACGGCAAGAAGCTCGACCCGGAGACCGACCTGGCGCTGATGAACCCGGGCGGTATCCGGGCACCCCTGACGTATGCGGCCAAAGCCGGTGAAGGCGACGGTGTCGTGACCTACGCGGAGGGCTTCACGGTCCAGCCGTTCGCCAACACCGTGAACCTCCAGGACTTCACGGGCGCCCAGCTCGTCCAGGTCCTCAAGGAGCAGGTGACCGGCCCGAACGCGGCGGCGCCGAAGGTTCTCCAGGTGTCGTCCGGCCTGACCTACACGCTGGACCTCACCAAGTCCGGTGCCGACCGGGTGGTCACCGACTCGGTCAAGCTGGACGGCAAGGCCATCGACCCGGCGGCCACCTACCGCGTCGCGACGAACAGCTTCCTCGCGGGCGGCGGCGACGGATTCCCGACGCTGGGCCAGGGCACGAACGACGTCGTCGGCCTCGACGACCTGGCCGCTCTGGAGCAGTACCTGACGGCCAACTCCTCGGCGTCCGACCCGATCGCGCCGCCGAAGGCCGACCGCATCACCATCGTGAAGTAAATCGCATAGGTGGGGTTCAGGTTGCGAGGTGGGGCGGTGCGCATGGTCGGATGAGACGATGCGCACCCCCCACCGCATGGACATGCATCATCCCGACCACCGCTCTGAACAGCCCCACAACCCCTACGACGAACTCGGCGCACTCGACGACGGGCCTCTGGAGGCGACCCCTCTGCAGGACTTCCTCGGCGAGGACGCCGAGCAGCGGGACCAGCCGGAGCCGGAGTGGTCGCCGCCCGACCACCGCCGCGGCGGCCGACGCCGAAAGAATCGTTTCGCCGGGCTGCCGCTCGCGGTGAAGGCGGTGGTGGGCCTGGTCGTCCTCGCCTCGTTCGCCGCCCTCGGCGACCGCTGGGCGGTGCTGTACGCCGAGCACCGGGCCGCGGACACCCTCAAGGACCGCCTGGACCTGGCCGCCGCGCCCGAGGTGGAGATCGGCGGCTTCCCCTTCCTCACCCAACTCGCCGACAAGCGACTGGAGTCGGTGAAGGTGACCGTCCCGGACGTCGCCGCCGACCGGGTCTCGCTGGCGAAGGTGTCGGCCACGGCCCATGACGTACGGCTGAACGCGGACGGCCTGACCTCCGTGCGCGGCGCCGACGTTCCCCGGTTCGACGGGGACGTCATGCTGTCCTTCGCGGACCTCAACCGCGAACTCGGCGCCTCCCAGGTGACGTTCACCGGCGAGGGCCGGGACCGGGTGCGGGCGCGCGGCACCCTGCCGGTCGCCGGGCACAACCTGAAGCTGCGGGCCGAGGCCCGGATCCAGCGGCAGGGTGAGCGGGGCATCGCCACGGAGATCGGCGGCATGCGCCTGGACATCGGGGACCTCGCGACCTACCGCCCCGGCAAGCGAGCCTCGGAGGGACTGCACCTGACGCCCAAGGCCTCCGCCGACCTGGCCCGGGAGACCCAGAAGGCCAAGGCGCTGCTGTCGGTCCCGGCCATCGTGCAGCGCATGGGCGTGCCCGAGGCGACGGTGAACGAGGCCCTGGCCGACAACGGCAAGCTCGCCGAGCTGACCGGTTCCCCGCGCTTCGCCCGCCAGGCCGAACGCCTCAACCTCATCGACCTCGCCCTGAGCAACCCCGAGGTGCTCAAGCGCCTGGGCCTCGACCCCGACCTCCTCGGCGAGTTGTCGGGCCTGACCCGCCCGGTCCTGGCCGACCGTCTCGCGCTGGCGTTCGAACTGCCCAAGCCGGAGCAGGGGGACGTACGGCTGGAGGACGTACGGGTCGAGGAGGACGGCATCCGGGTGCGGCTGTCGGGCTCGGGGCTGTCGGTGGGCAGTTGAGCCACGGCGAGACCGAGGCTGAGCCCCACCTGCTCCGGGGCTGAGCCACACCGGCTCCGAGGCTGAGCCACACCCGCTCCGAGGCTGAACCCCACCGGCTCCGAGGGCTTTTCGCGCAGGAGAATGTGCCCGGAAGTCTGGCCTTCGGGCGCTGTCCGCACCCCGCGATCCCCCGGAGACTGGGCCGGGCGCACCGGACCGAGACGAGGATGATGCGGATGCACAGGCACGGTAGGTCCCCGGAATCCGAGGCGGACGCGCGGGCCGGACACCCCCACCGGCCCCTGCTCCGGCCGCATGAGGACGGCGCCCAGGCGGCCCAATTGGCGGCCGGCGGGCAACTGACACCGGACGCGGCGATGTCCCTCCAGCGCACCGCCGGAAACGCCGCTTTTGTGGCTGTTCAGCGCATGCCCCAGGGCGGCAACGGCGAGGGCCCGGCCGAGGAGAAGCCCATGGATGGGCTGAGCCGGTTGCGCAGGGCCAACGAGCGGGCGGAGAAGCGTGGTCAGGCGGCGCCCACCTACGGTCCCGGGCAGAGCCCCTTCGGTCCGTACACGGTGAACAAGGGTCGAGGGGCCGGCCCGTACATCACGTCGAACAAGAAGGCCCAGCACCCGGGGAGCGAGGACCTCGGAACCACGTACAACGAGCTGGTCCAGGCGCTGGACGCCGAGCACGAGCCCATGGTCGCGGCCGCCGCGCGCGGCGAGGCGCTGGACGAGGGAGCCCTCGCCGGCATGAGCGCCACGCAGAAGCGGGCCGCCGCCATGCTCTACGGGATCATGACGGAGTCCGAGGAGCGCAGGTTCCCGGGGGCCGGCAAGGCCATGCGCAGTGCCCTGACCAAGCAGGGCGACCCCTACCACGAGGCGGAGGAGTTCGACGAGGACTTCCCGATGGCCAAGGACAAGGGCGCGCAGTACTACCGGGAGGTGCTGTCCGGGAAGAAGCAGCTTTCGGACAAGGCACGCAAGAACCTGGAGGACATGTCCTCGTCGTCCTCGGACGGGGAGAAGTCCTCCTGAGGTCTGAGGCCTGAAGCCCGGGGGTCGCCGATCCCTGGGTGAAACTTTGTGTGCAGATGTGTTGACCTCTGTTCGAGTCTCCTTCTAGTTTCGTGCTCCACTGAGCGGTCCGACTGCGGGCTGCTCACCTTCGCACATGCTCAGAAGGGGATGTCGTGTCTCAAAAGAACCATCGCGGGACAGCTTGCGTGGGGGCGCTGCTGGCCTGCGTCACGGCATTCGGCGGAGCGCTCGCTTCCCCCGCTGCCGCCTCGCAAGCCTCCCGTCCCGCCACACCGCCGCCCGTCAGTGACTTCAAGGGCGTCAACTGGGCCGACCCGCGCGACAACTACGCCGACGACGCGGTCGTGCCCTCGGGCCTGTCCACCTCCGACAGCTACGCCACCACCTACGCCAAGTCCAAGGCGATCATCGGCGGGTTCTCCGAGCTCGGCGCCAACACGGTCCGGCTCCCGGTCAACCCGACCTCGGTGAACGGCCCCTTCTGGAAGTCGTACCGGGGTGCGATCGACGCCGCCACCGCCAAGGGGTTCAAGGTCATCCTGGGCTACTGGGAGGCCGACAACGCCAAGGACGGCAAGATCGACGACCAGGCCACTTGGGACCGGATGTGGAAGCGGATCACCACCGCCTACGCCCACAACTCCCGCGTGTACTTCGAGCCGATGAACGAGCCGTTCGGCTACACCGCCCAGGAGTGGACCGACATCGCCGCGACGTGGGTGAACACCTACCGCAACGTGCCCCGCGACCGGATCCTGATCGGCGGCTACAAGTACAGCGAGGACGTCAAGCCCGTCTGCGCCGACCCCCGTCTCAAGGGCACGCGCCTGGCCCTGCACAACTACGGCTTCTGGCACACCGACTGGACCAGCGTCGACCAGTGGAAGGCGGACTTCAAGTCGCGCATCGGCGACTGCGCCTCGCGCACGATCCTCGACGAGTTCGGCGCTTCCATGACCACCGGCCTCGACTACAACGGCCCGGTGGGCACCTCCAACGAGGTCGCCTACATACAGGCAGCGACCGACACCATCCGGGAGCTGGGCCTGGGCTCGGTCTACTGGCCCGGCCTGCGCAACGGTGACACCTACTCCCTCACCACGCTCCAGGGCACGGGCACGAAGCTCAGCCTGACGGTGAACAACCAGAGCGGCCTGGACCGGCTGCACTACGCCTGGAAGCAGTAAGTCTCTCCCGAGGCATGGTGGCCCTTCCGGGTCCGGCGCCGCTTGTCAGCCGGACCCGGAAGGGAGCCGTCAGGACGCCGAAGGCGTCCATCCCGCGAGCCAGTCCGCGACCACCGGGTCGGC